>NZ_OY762947.1:4017500-4317500 GCF_963666695.1 uncultured Desulfobacter sp. | reverse complement strand
TGCCTCAGCAAAAACAATCCCGGTGCCATTGCTTTAAATACAAAAAAGACAGGGGACATCAAATCAACCGTTTATTTTTCATCAGATTGCGGTGAGTCCTGGTCTTCCATCGCTGATACAGCCTTTGAGATTGAAGATATCACCCTGAGCGAGCGTGACGGAATCCCTCTTTTGCTTATGGCAACGGATGTGGGCCTCTATGAACTGTGGGCAAAACCCGGATCAGTGCCCGTCCAGCTGCTTGTGGATAATGAAAATCAGGATTCAGGTTTTTATAACGTAACAACTGCATTTGATAACAGGGGAACTCAATATGTTATAGCCTCTTCCCAGAAAGAAAAAGGAATATATATGTCTGCCGCCGGAGGTAAAACAGGAACCTTTAAAAATATCGGTTTAGAAGGGAAAGACATAAGAACCCTTGCGATCCAGATAGACGGCCCGAGAACATTTTTATGGGCCGGCCCCACTGTAATGGGAAATGAAGATGGTAATGGATGCTGTTATACGGAACTCACTGGTTCCGACATATCAAAAGACGGCTGGTCAACGATCAATGAAAACTGGATTGGAGGCAGTGTAAGGGCCATCGCATTTATGGAGTCAACTGTTTTTGCAGCAACTCACAGGGGCGGCGTTCTGTCGGTAAACATGGCTTCAAGGAATAGAATATGGCGCAGACCAAACATCAGATGCGGACTTCCTTCAAGGGATGCAGAAAGACTTTTTCAACCTGTTTCAACCCTTGCAGTAAATACTGAGCAGTCCATTCTTCTTACAGGTACACCCGAGGGTGTGTTTACAAGTACAGATGGAGAAAATTTTACGAACTGTTCTAAAAACAGCTTTACGGAAAAAGTTACCCTTCCTGAAACATGGCTGTTCTGCTCCGGCACACATGAAATCCATGTTGAAACAGACGGAGAAAGCTAAGATGGAAAAACATAAAATAATACCATTGCTGCCGGGAATTTTTCAGCAGAGTTTCAAGCCGGGAAACCCTCTTTTTGCTTTTCTCTCGGTTATGGAAGGGATGCATAAAGATTCTGAAACAATATTAAACAATCTGGACTCTTATTTTGATCCTGCCAAAACAGATGAAAAATTTATCCGTTTTCTTTTAACATGGGTGGACATGGACTGGCTTATTGATGACGAAGATACATCCGGCAAAATGATAAAAACAGACAATTTGAGACTTCTCATTGCCAATGCCTGGTATCTTTCAAAATGGCGGGGTACCTCTAAAGGCCTTATTATGTTTTTGGAAACGGCCACCGGAGTAAAGGGTTTTTCAATCAATGAGAACGCAAAAGATGAAAAAGGAATACCTTTACCTTTTCATATAATAATAAATGTACCTGAAAATGCAGTGCCGATGCGGTATATTATTGAACGGATTATTGAAAAAGAAAAACCTGCTTATGTAACCCATGAAACAAAGATTTTGATAGCGTCGTAAACGGCTCTAAGAGCCTGTCTAAAAATCCCATAGACTTCACTAATTTCTAAACGGAGGTACTATTATGGCCAGAGATTTTGCAATAACAACAGTAAAAAGTCAGATAGAGCTGATAAAGGGAAAAAAAAGCTCTGTTTCTTATACTGTAACCAACAGTACAGGAAACCAGCTGACAGCCCGTGCGAGAATATCACCCTTGGAAGGTGCGGATGAGTCATGGTTTACCATAGAAGGTGAAAGTGAAAGGGAATTTGCAGAAAACGATACCCAGCAATATTCCGTATCTATAAATATTCCGGCTGAAATAAAAAGCGGCTCCTATAAATTCAAACTGGATGTTTTTTCTGTTGAAAACCCCGATGAAATTTTTTCTGAAGGACCTGTCATTGAAATTCTCATATCTGAAGCCCCAAATGGTGATGACAATAACGACAAACCGTTTCCATTGTGGATTATAGCTGTTATTGCTGCCGTCATTCTCATTGGAAGTGGAATTATCTGGTATGTTGTTTCAAGCAAACCTGAGCCGAAACCCGAACCTGAACCTAAACCTGAAGTTGTAAAAATTGAAATTCCGAACATCATAGGGAAAAAATATGAACAGGCATTTGAAATTTTAAACAGTAAAGGAATTAAATATCAGGTTTTTACAAACGAAAAAACAAAAAAAAGTATTGAAAAGATCACCGCTACCAGAACCGCTACCCCAGCCGCACCTACCAATCTTATGGTACGTCCAACACCTGTACCAAGACCTGTAGTTGTTTTTCCTGTAGTCGTTGATACAGACCCCAAGCGTGGAACTAAAATAGACCCTGATCATATTGTTAAAGTATACTTTGGTGAAAAAACCAGTGGCCCATATATTCAGATGAATAAAAACCTGCTGATAAATCTCGATACTGTCCACAAATTACAAGAATGAGCTGAATAGCTAAAAAATCTGGTTATGCACTTTGATAACAGTATTTCAAGGTGCATAACCAGAATACAAAAAAACAAAGGAGAAAAAATTTGAGCGCCCAAAAAAAATTTTTTATTCTGTTAGCTGTTTTAGGTGTTATCACCGTTTGCGCCATGGGAGCAGGCATATATAATGACTATAGTGACAGGAAAAACAAAACATCTGCAACAGATTGTGACGCGGAATGTGAAGCGGAACAAAAAAGCAGTCAGTTTAAATGGCCGGGAATGATCAGTAAGGTCATTGGAGGACTAAGCCCCGGCATCAAGGCATCAGATATATCTTACGAAGAGCGTGATTCTTCTGAATATCGTTTTTCAATAAAAGAAAAAGAAGATACACCATTCAGGGCTCTAAAAATAAAAGTCATCAGAAGTACAGACAATCAAAACAGAACTGCATCCGGCAAAGTCACCTATAAGGCTGAAGAGAGTTTCATTGAAGAATTGTCAAATCAGGAAGAGCGGTTGTATTTTCCTCCCTCAAATACAAAACAGGAAGCAGTTTCCCTTACTGTTGTTGAAAAAGGCGGGGAGCTTATATTAGCGCCCAATCGCGGTTCAAGGTTTGTTATGGTAGAGGGTAAAGAAGAATTATTCTTATGTGAAAGGTCAAAAACCGATAAATTTAGTCATAACAAAACATTAAAATAATTTTGGATACTACCAATGAATAAACTAAACAAACCTCTTTTTTTTCTCTCTGTAATATTACTTGTCATTATTGTTTTCAGTGAAGCGGGCTCAGCTTTTTTTATCGGTATCAGCAGGCAAGGAATATCTTCCCCGGGGTACGGAATACCCTCTCTTGCGTTCTTTGACGGACTTGTTATGTTCAGCATTATGTTAATCAGCGCCTCCCTTTTCATTCCAGAACGTATCCAGGGAAAAATCCAAGGTATTATCACGCTTGTTTTTAGCGTGATCATGATAATAACTGCAATTGGTCTTATTTTTTACATCCTTTTAAAACTTGCAATAATGGTGGTCCTTTTTGCAACACCGATATTCGGTACCCTTGCTTACCTTGCGATATACGGGCATTTTGACACAGGCGGGGCAAGACTGATGCTCAGCTATATCATGATGCTAAAATTTGCCTTTGCAATTCTTCTTATCCTGTCACACAGACGATTTATTGAAAATAAAGGACTTGTCCTGATTATAGTGACATCCGTTGTTTCAGGTGTGATTGTCTCGCTTTGCCATAATATTGTTCCGTCGTTTCTTGCAAGCATCACAGATGGAATTGCAGGAATTATTGTGCTGATTATTGCCCTTGTCTGGTCAATTTTTTTTCTTATCGGCTCTATAAACTCAGTTTTAAAAGCTGTAGTATAATAATTTTCCGGTACCGCAAAAACATGGCAACAGCCCCGGGATGTTTTTCTTTTGATTCGAGCATCAGCGTGAAAGCATCCGGGGCAAACCGATGCAGACGAAAATAAACACACCGCCAGACGGTGAAACCCGCCGTTATTTAAGCGCTTCCATGCCGGCGCCCAGATCGCGGTAGAGGCTGAACTTTTCCAGAACGATCCGGTCCTCTGGTGTTTCATTCCGGATGACCATGCGCGCGACGACCTCGCCGACACCGGGTCCCAGCATGAAGCCCTGGCCGCACATACCTGTGGCATGCAGCAGCCCGTCAACCTTTCGGTTCCATCCGACAAACGGCGACCCGTCCGGCGTCATCGGGTACAACCCGCGCCAGACCCGGCGGACCCGGATATGTTTCAGGCGGGGCATGAGCGAAACCATCCGGGAGCAGACCTGCGGGAGAAATCTGGAGGTCTCGTCGTGGCTGGTGCCCGGAATCGGGGGATCCGGGGTGATACAGAAAATCAGCTGGCCGTGTTTGTTCTGGTAATAATAGTAGTTGAGCGACCCCTCGGCCGGCCGCATGTCCACGACCATGGCCGGGCAGAACATCTGCACCGGCTCGGTGACGGCGCCCTCATGGGATTCGGACACCACGGGGATATCCACTCCCAGGGACCGGTTCAGGTCCGCGGAATATGGGCCGGCCGCATCAATCACCACGGGCGCCGAAAACCGACCGGCGGAGGTGGCTACGCCGGTCACGGCCCCCTTTTCCACCAGGATGCCGGTGACATCGGCCTTGAATTGAAACGTGGCGCCAAGGGCCCGGGCCCGCTGGAAAAAAAAGTTGCACGCCAAAAGCGGCGACGCGGAGCCGTCGTCCGGGGAGATGGTCCCGCCGATGAGCCCCTCCCGGTTGATGCCGGGCACCGCGGCCGCGATGTCATCCGGCCCCTTAAAATCGATATTCAGACCATATTCCTTCTGGAACGGCAAAAACGACTTCAACAATTTTTCCTCGGTCTCGCGGTACACCGGGAATATATAACCGCCTTTGAGCCATTCAATCTCCTGGCCGAACCGTTCCCGCCAGGTCGAAAAAACGTCAAGGGACTTAAGACAGACCAGTATTTTAGCAGGATCGGTATGGGTGGCCCGGATACCGCCGATGGCGTGCTTGTTTTCTCCCTGACCGACAGACGGGTGTTTGTCCACAACCAGTGTCTTGACCCCTTTGTCAGCAAGGGCCATGGCCGTGGGAACCCCCACCGACCCGGCGCCGACGATAATTACATCATAATCAGGCATTGTCATCCCCTCCTTTGGTTCCGGTGGTTCCGGCAAAATAGCCCATGGGGACCTCGACAAAAAGAGGCCGGCCGATCCTGTCGGTGACATCGCTCAGATCAACCCCCTCTTCCTGAAAAATCCGCCAGACCATGGGATGGCAGGTCTTGGAACCGCAGGACCCCATTCCGGTCCGGGTAATGGCTTTTAACCGGTTCAAATCACGAACCCCGTCCCGGATCGCCTGGCGGATTTCGCCGGCCGAAACCCGTTCGCACCGGCAGATGATGGCCTCGTCCGGCAGCGGCTCTTTCTCGTAGACGGTGGAGGGGTCGATCTGCTGCTCCTGAACCCAGATGCCGGCCGCCTCAGTGGCGAATGTCTTGTCCATTTTGACCTGCACCAGCATGGTTCTGGGATATTTTTTCACGGATCGGATCTTGACCACCGGAAAATGACCCAATACCGCCCCGTTTTCCTTGGTGACCGGGATCATCTGACCGACCTCGACCTTTTCACGCCAAACCTCATAGGGCAACGTCACAATCGGATTTTGGCTGTCCTTTCGAAAATCGACCAGGGTAATGGCCAAGCCCGGACACACGGCCACGCAGTTCAGGCAGCCGGTGCATTCAATGGCGGTATCACGAAAGGGCAAACCGGTGATTTTGTTATTTTCTGTATGAATGGCCTTGACCGGACAGACCGAGGTGCAGGGATTGCAGGGGACCTCTTGATCGCAATGGAATATCGGAAATACTCCGTCCATATGCTCAGGTTTTTTACGTTTGACCGGTGCTTTGGGGCGCGATTTTAAAACGGCGGCCTTTTCATTCCATTCAGCGGGTATTTCGCCCACATCCAGACCCAGGGATTGGGCGATTTTAACGCCTTCAATTTTGCCGGTAAACATGGCGGCCGATGCTTCGGCGATCTCCTGGGCGTCGCCTGCGGAAAAGACGTCCATACCCCATTTTTTGGCCTTAAGATAGAATTCATTGACCTGCGCAAGGCCCACGGCAATGAGCACTGTATCCACCGCATAGGTTTTCTCGGTTCCGGGAATGATTTTCCAGTCGGGCCCCAGGGCGGCGATGGTGACCGATTCCACCCGTTCTTGGCCATGGGCCGCGACGACGGTGTGGCTGGTTAAAATAGGTACGCCCAGTCGCAAAAGTTTGTCTGCATGGACCTTGTACCCGCCGACCTGGGGCAGGCCTTCGATGACCGCCGCCACCTCGATACCGGCCTGAATGGCGTGATAGGCTCCGATCAGACCGACATTGCCGCCGCCTACGATGAGAACACGGTCGGCGGCTTTGACCAAATCCCGGTTCACCAGGGTTTGAAACGCACCGGCCCCGTAAACGCCGGGGATGGTGTTACCGGGAAACGAGAGCATCTTCTCCCTGGCTCCGGTGGTTACCAGCAGTTTTTTAGGACGGATGAGCCGGTAGGTGTCGGCGTTGACCACACCGACGATATGGTCTGAAAAAACGCCCACAGCGGTGCTGTTGAGCCAAATGTCCACCGAGGCCATGGCCCTGACCTGTTTCTCTAAAATTTCACCGATTTCAAACCCGCGGGTACCGGCAAAGGAATCTTCCACTGACCCAAAAAATTTGTGGGTCTGCAACACCAGTTTGCCGCCCAGTCGGTCTTTATCGTCCACCAGCAGAGCGGCTACGTTGCGCTTACCAAGTTCGACCGCTGCGGAAAGTCCCGCCGGCCCCCCGCCGATGATCAGAACATCGATATCCAAGACCGGGATATCGCTGACAGGAACGCGGGTATCTTCGGCCGGCAACTCGGGCAGCCCTTCGACACTTTTCAGCACCAGCCCTTCGCGCAGGGGTGTCATGCATGATTTAACCGGATGTCCGTCGGCAATGACCAGGCATTGGGAACACTGACCATTGGCACAGAAAAGCCCCTGGGGGCTGCTGTCCTTGTAATGGTGCCCGAATACATGAATATCATTGGCGATCAGCGCTGAAGAAATCATTTCCCCGTCATAGCCCGTAAGCGTTCTGCCGTTCCAGGTGAACGTCACCTGCTTTTTCGCGGGAATTTCAAGGATTGGATGCGCGGTGATTCTTTTCGCAGGCATATGCATTCCTCCTGAATCAATAGTCTATCTTGCAGGTGGGGCCTTTGTCACCTTACAATGTACATAAAAACAGAATGTTATTTTATGTTGGCACAAAAAGAACAAATGATTTAACCATTTTATAGGACTTGTTTCCGAGTTTGTCAATTTCTTTGCGTTTGGTAAATATTTCCGCGATATTTCAGGCTATTGATAATCTTTTTATTCTTTGTTATTCTTTATCATATCTTGTTTGAAAAAAAGGAGGTTCCTATCCTTGAAGATACTCAAAATCGACCATATCGGGATTGCAGTAACACACCTCAATGAAAGTAAAAAGTTCTGGACGGATGTTCTGGGGCTTGAGTTTTCAGGATCAGAAACCGTTGAAGAGCAGAACGTCACCACTGCTTTTTTCCCTGTTGGAGAAAGTGAAGTTGAGCTTCTGGAATCCACAGCATCTGACGGGCCTGTTGCCAGGTATCTGAAAAAAAAAGGAGAGGGGATACATCATATCGCCTTTCGTGTGGAAAATATCCAGGCAGCTTTGGAAGAGTTAAAGGCAAAAGGGATAAAGCTTATTGATGAAACGCCAAGAAAAGGGGCAGGTGGAACAAAAATAGCATTTATACACCCTGAATCAACAAACGGAATTCTGGTGGAACTGTGTGAGCGATAGTGTTTTCTATAGTTCCTCATCCAGATAAACCCGGAAAGTGAGCTAAGGTTAATAAGTCGCTTCGCTACGTAACTTTAGGCACTTTAAATCACTTTAGACAATTCACACTTTTCAAAAATCAGCATAACCCCTTATTCCAGGCAAGAAGGAGTCCGTCATGGCAGAGCATCCGGATAAACACAAATGGATGGAACTTGCAGCAAAGGAATTGAAAGGAAAACCGGTTAGTTCGTTGAACTGGATGACCCCTGAAGGGATAGAGGTAAAGCCGTTGTATACCGCTGAAGATATTAAAGGTATGGAATGTGTGAATACCCTTCCGGGCATTGGGCCGTATGTCCGGGGTCCCAGAGCGACCATGTATGCCGGAAAGCCCTGGACCATTCGCCAGTATGCCGGTTTTGCCACGGCAAAAGAATCCAATGCGTTTTACAGAAAAATTCTGGCTGCCGGTCAGAAAGGACTGTCCGTCGCGTTCGATCTTGCCACCCACAGGGGGTATGATTCCGATCATCCCCGGGTCGCCGGTGACATCGGTAAGGCAGGGGTCGCGGTAGATTCCGTAGAGGATATGAAAATTCTTTTTGATCAGATCCCGCTGGATAAAATGTCTGTTTCCATGACCATGAACGGCGCTGTTTTGCCGGTTCTTGCCGGTTACATCGTTGCTGCGGAAGAACAGGGCGTAAAGCAAAACCAATTAACGGGTACCATACAAAACGACATCTTGAAGGAGTATCTCACAAGAAATACCTATATATATCCACCCAAGCCCTCCATGAGAATTGTATCGGACATCATCGGATACTGCTCAAAACACATGCCCAAATACAACACCATCAGTATCTGCGGTTACCACATGAAGGAGGCGGGCGCTGATTCCGTCCTCCAGGTAGCATTTACCCTGGCTGACGGACTTGAATATGTCAGGGCGGCCCTGGCCACCGGACTCGACATCGACGATTTTGCGCCCCGGCTTTCGTTTTTCTTCGGCATAGGCATGAACTTTTTCATGGATATTGCCATGCTGAGGGCCGCCCGGTTTTTGTGGCATCGAATAATCAGCCGGTTTAATCCCAAAAATCCGAAATCAACCATGTTAAGGACCCATTGCCAGACGTCCGGCTCGAGCCTGACCCAACAGGACCCGTATAACAACATTGTTCGAACGACGCTTGAGTGCCTGTCTGCCGCGTTAGGTGAAACCCAGTCTTTGCACACCAATTCCTTTGACGAAGCCGTGAGCCTGCCGACGGATTTTTCGGCAAGAATTGCCAGAAATACTCAGATCATCATTCAGGAAGAATCCCAGATTTGCCATGTGGTTGATCCGCTGGGCGGCTCCTATTATGTTGAGAGCTTGACGGATGGAATCATCAGGGAAGCCACCAAAATTATGGATGAGATTGCGCAATTGGGCGGAATGGCCAAAGCCATTGAAACAGGCATGCCCAAAATGCGGATCGAGGAGTCAGCGGCCCGCAAACAGGCCCGAATCGACCAAGGTAAGGATATCATTGTGGGGGTAAACAAATATCAAACAGAAGAAAAATTTGAATTTGATGTTCTCGAAGTCCCCACTACGGTTCGTGATGAACAGATTGCAAAATTAAAAGAGATAAAAACAAAACGGGACAATCATGCCGTGCAAAAGGCACTTGAAGCCATAACAACATGTGCGGAATCCGACGGGAATTTGCTGGAGGCATGTATCCCTGCCGTGAGAGCCAGGGCAACGGTCGGAGAGATTTCAGACGCCATGGAAAAAATTTTCGGCCGATATACGGCTACCACCCACTGCATATCCGGTGTATATGCCGAAGAATGCGGTGATAGCGAATGCATTGATTTGTTGAGAAAAAGAACCGATGAATTTATGAAAAGACGGGGCAGACGCCCGAGAATGCTTGTTACCAAGATGGGACAGAATGGTCATGATCGCGGGATCAAGGTCGTTGCAACCGCTTTTGCAGACCTGGGGTTCGATGTGGACATCAGTCCGTTGTTTCAGACGCCTGAAGAATCAGCAAAAATGGCTGTAGAAAACGATGTTCATGTTTTAGGTGTTTCCAGCCTGGCTGCCGGGCATAAGACCCTGGTTCCCCAGCTTATTGAGGCCCTTAAAGAAAAAAATGCTGATGATATTCTTGTGGTTGTCGGCGGAATAATCCCGCCACAGGATCATGATTTTCTTTATGAAAAAGGCGTCGTAAGGATATTCGGACCCGGTACATCAATTATAGATTCGGCCAATCAGGTATTAAATGCGCTGGAGGAAAAAAAATAACCGGCCCCCCAAACGGCCTAAGCTAAAAATTAAAAGACCTCATACTCGATCATTGAGTCATAGAAAATTCAAAATAAGGATTAACACATGAGATCCCATGACCCCCAATACTATGTTCAGGGTGTGCTGGAGCAGAACCGGAGGATGCTTGCCAAGGCCATCACCTTGATTGAAAGCACACTTCCCGCCCATCGGGATCTGTCCCGGGCCATTATTGACCGGATTCTTCCTTTTACAGGCAAGGCCATGCGTATCGGAATAACAGGCATTCCGGGTGTGGGGAAAAGCACCTTTATAGAAGCCTCGGCATGAAGCTTGTGCAAAAAGGGTATCAGGTTGCTGTTCTTGCCGTGGATCCCAGCAGTTCAAGAAGCGGCGGGAGCATCATGGCGGACAAAACACGCATGGAAAAACTTTCTGTTGAGGAAAGAGCATTTATTCGACCGTCTCCTTCCGGAGAAACGCTGGGCGGTGTTGCCGGAAAAACCCGTGAAACCATGCTTCTTTGCGAGGCTGCCGGCTTTGACGTAATTATTATTGAAACCGTAGGGGCAGGGCAATCAGAAACCATGGTCGCTTCCATGGTCGATTTCTTTTTGGTCCTTATGCTGGCAGGTGCTGGGGATGAACTCCAGGCGATAAAAAAAGGGGTTCTGGAGTTGGCGGATGCCATCGCCATTAACAGGGCGGATGGTGATAATGTTGAAAGAGCCCAAAACGCAAAAAAGATCTATGAAACTGTTCTGCACCTTATCCATCCAGCTTCTCTGAGTTGGACGCCCCCTGTTGTTACCTGCAGCGCTCTTGAGATGACCGGCATTGACGAGATCTGGAAAATCATTTCAGATCACCGGAAAACGCTTACTGTTTCAGGAGAGCTGGAGACCAAACGAAAAAAACAGGCCCTTGAATGGCTGTGGTTTCTTTTGGAAGAAGGGCTTAAGGAGCGGTTTTATCAAAACCCCAATGTCAAAAAATTGCTGCCCCAAATTGAAAAAGAGGTGGAAAAGGGGGCCACATCACCGGCAATCGCAGCAAATAAACTCTTTTCTTCTTTGGATGAGAGCCTGTTTGGTAATTAAGGGATCACTGTTGAGCCGAAAACGATACAATCAAATCATTTTGGTATAGATCGGGCATGTAAAAACACTTGACAGAACCACCCGGTCATGAATATTGACATCCTAAAAGCAATTGATAAACTTAAGTGTGAACGGTTCACCTTAACAGAACAAGTCCAAACCCCGTTAAATCAAAACTTAAGAAAGGAACTCACTATGGCTGAACCCAAGGATATGTATCAATGTCAAACGGTTAACTGTGGATATATCTACAACCCGGACAAAGGCGACAGAAAAGGGAAAATTGCGAAAGGAACCAAATTTGAAGATCTGCCGGATGATTGGAAATGCCCAATATGTGGGGCAGGTAAAAAGATGTTCAAACCTTTGGGGTAAAAGATTAGAAAGATAAGTAGGCCCAATACGAAATGGATGAAGTTTTTCACCCCGGCAAAATCACTAAATACCGCCGATTCCCAAACTTGCATCCAGAATCATGCAAGGGAAGATGTTACCATTCCTGATACCAGGCAACCTTCGGAATACGGAAAGGAGCACCTTCCCGGGGCCATACTCATGCCCCTGCCGGAACTGTCCGACCGGCGGGATGAACTGAAAAAGGACAAGCCCATCCGGTATAGTGAACCATAGGCGGCCGCAGACGTCTTGCTGCGCGGATGCTCCCGGGAAAGGGATTTTCCAAAGTATTTCTTAACACGTTAACCCAACATGTGTGCTAATCATGCAGGAGGCGTTATGTTAAAAAATTTCTTTAACCAATCCATAGGCCAGGTATGTCGGCATTTTCACACCGACCTTGAAAAAGGCCTGTCGTCAAATAATGCTTCGAAGCTTCTTGATACCTTTGGACCTAATGAAATCAAATCTGCTGAGCGCAAGTCCTTGATTGTCATGTTCCTTCAGCAGTTTAAAAATCCCTTGCTGATCATTCTGATAATCGGTGCGGCAATTTCGTTTTTTACCGGCCATACTGTTGATGGTATTGCCATTGTTGTCATCGTTTTTATCAATGCCGGCATCAGTTTCTACCAGGAGTTTAAAGCTGAAAAATCAATGGAAGCCCTAAGAGCCATGAGCGCGCCACAGGCCGTGGTTAAGCGGGATGGCAATTGGACCAAAATTCCGGCCTCCGATATTGTACCTGGCGATATTCTGAAAATAGAGACCGGTGATATCCTGGCTGCGGATGTCAGGCTGGCAGAAGCCCACAGGCTTCAAACAGACGAATCCGCCCTGACCGGTGAATCCGAACCCGTGGATAAGCATACAGATACCCTGAACGGTGCCGAGGTGGATCTTGGAGACCGGTTCAACATGGGGTTCATGAGCACGGTGGTGACCATGGGCAACGGTACGGGGATTGTCGTCGAGACGGGCATGAAAACCGAAGTCGGTCATATTGCCGAACTCCTTGCCACGGCAGAAGAACCCAAAACCCCCCTTCAACAGCGTATCGAAAGTTTGTCCCACGTGATGATCGGAGCTGCATTCACCGTGGTGGCCATTGTTATCGGGATCGGTATTCATCACGGCATGGATCTTCTGGAAATGCTGAACACCGGGATTTCCTTATCTGTTGCCAGTATCCCCGAAGGTCTGCCTACGGTGGTGACCATTGTCCTGACCATGGGATCTCAGCGCATGGCCAGGGGCAATGCCCTGGCAAGGAAACTTGACGCTGTAGAGACACTTGGTGCCACCAGTGTGATCTGCTCGGATAAGACCGGGACCCTGACCCAGAACCAGATGCAGGTCATGGGTATCTGGGCCGGCGGCAAGCAATGGTCCCTGACCGGCCGGGGATTTGACCCTGACGGCAAATACCTGGATCATAATGGTGTCGAAAGTGACCCCCAAAATGATCCGGATCTGACACAGGTGCTCACGGTCTCCGCCCTTTGTAACGATGCACAGCTTTTGGAAAAAGAGGGACGATGGACGGTCCAGGGCAACCCGACCGAGGGGGCTCTCCTGGTAGCTGCTGCAAAGGCCGCCATAAGTAAAGAAAACATAGAGCCCGGCGGGTACGATATTATCCAACGGTTTCCCTTTGATTCCACACGAAAGATGATGAGCATCATTGTAAAAGACCCGTCAGGTGGATATCTTCTTATGGCAAAAGGGGCGCCCGATGTTGTTCTGGACAAAACCGTGAGCATCCGTATAGCCGGCACGGACAAGGAAAAAACAGCGGAAACTGCCGCAATCGTGGAAAATGCCATCGAGAACTTTGGCAAAAGCGCATTCAGAACCCTGGCGATTGCTGTCAGACAACTGGCCGAGGGCCAATTGTCACTGGAACCGGAAGACCTTGAAAAAGACTTTTTGCTCATTGGAATTCACGGTATTATTGATCCGCCGAGACCCGAAGTTCTTGATTCAATCAGCCAGTGCAGCAAAGCCGGTATCAGGACCGTAATGATCACCGGGGACCATGCCGTTACCGCAAAGGCCATTGCCGAACAAACCGGTATCATATCCCGGGAAAAAGATATGGTGGTCACCGGCGCCCAGCTCAATCAGATGGCATCTGAGGATCTGACCCGAAAAGCACCTCAAGTGGCTGTGTTTGCCAGGGTTTCCCCCGAGCACAAACTAAAAATCGTTGATGCACTTCAGGCCAATGACCAAGTGGTGGCCATGACCGGTGACGGCGTAAATGACGCTCCGGCGTTGAGAAAGGCCGATATCGGGGTTGCCATGGGCATTACCGGAACCTCAGTGGCCAAGGAGGCAGCAGCCCTTGTACTCCTGGATGATAATTTTTCCACCATTGTCACAGCAGTGCGTGAGGGGCGCAGGATCTTTGACAATATCAGAAAGTTTATCCGCCAGGAATTAACTGCCAATGTGGCTGAGGTGTCGGTGATCCTATTCGCTTTTCTGATGATGGGAGATGATCCCCTGCTGCCGCTGACCGCTCTCATGGTGCTCTGGATAAACCTTGTGAGCGACGGACTGCCGGCACTAGCCCTGGGCGTTGAACCGGCTGAAGGCGACTTGATGGAAAGGATGCCCCGGGATAAAAATGAAAAATTTTTCAACCGGGAGTTTTCAGCGAGAATCATCATCCGTGGCCTCTGCCTGGGCTGGCTCAGCTATTTTATATTCAACTATGCCTTAACGCAGAATAGCAGCCTGGCTTACGCCCAGACCCTGGCCTTTTCAACCATGGTATTCGGTCAATTGTGGCACGCATTCGATTCACGGACGTTTACAAGTTTGTTCACCAAGAATCCGTTCACCAACCCTTATTTGCTCCTGGCTGTGGGGCTGTCAGCAATACTAAGCCTCGGGGCCATTTACACGCCCCTTGGACAGGTGGTACTGGGAACTGAGACACTGACTGCCAAGCACCTGTTGATGGTCATCGCCATATCATCCCTGCCGACATTCTTTTTATCGGGAATTAAGGAAGTTTTTGGGATTAAATTTTTGTAAATGACAAAAAAATCGCCGCCACCACAGTCCAATTCAAGACGAATAAGGTAATTGGATATGTATTGGCGGCGACTTAAGGGCTTGATTCTATTGTCGGCCATTTTTCGTAGGGGCAATCCCTCTGTGGTTGCCCTCGTTAGGGCAGGCACGGTGGCCTGCCCCTACAGCGGCCGACGTTAGAACCAATCCCCAACTTAATAACAGTGAAACCAAAAACGTAAAAACCTCACAACTACAAGGTTGTGAGGTCTTTAGGTTTCTATGCGTCTTGCATCCGGCCAACGTTGTAGGCATATGCTCTCTTACAAGCCGTCCAAACACAAGATTTTCGTTCAAGCACTAATTAATAATTTTTATCCGCAAACTCTACCCACCCGCCGGTTTCCACCAGGGCTTTATCAAATTTGGAAATATGGAATTCAAGTGTCAAGTCTTTACCACTGCCATCCGTTGCGGTAAGGGTTTCGCTTTCCACATCTATGCAAATCCGGGCCGTTTTGCCGGCACCCAACTCAAACAGGGCCTGGACCTTCTCTTCGGGCAGTTCAATGGCCATCATGCCGCAATTGAACATATTCTGCCTGAAAATCCGGGCAAAGCTCGGGGCAATCACCACGTTGATGTCGTTGACTTCCAATGCCCAGGGCGCATGCTCCCTGGAAGAACCACATCCGAAATTGCCCCGGGATAAAATCACACGGATATCTTTCAAATCGGTCTGAGGATTAAAGCCGTCCAGGATTAAATCTTCAAGCAGGTGTGGTTTCAAGGCGGATTTTGAAATTTCCGTCAGATATCTGGCCGGAATAATTTCGTCGGTATTGATATCTGCCCGGTCCAGGCAGAGCATATTTCCTTCAAATTCTTTCATAGTTCCCCCCTAACGTTTAAACCGGTCAGAATGAGTAATCACGCCATGGATCGCGGTGGCCGCAGCGGTGGCCGGGCTCATGAGATGAACCATTCCGCCTTTGCCCATTCGTCCGTTAAAATTCCTGTTGGTGGTGGACGCAGCCACCTCCCCTTCAGCCAGAACCCCGTTGCTCATCCCGAGACAGGCCCCGCAGGTGGGGTTGGTCACGCAAAATCCAGCATCCATAAAAATTTTAATCAATCCTTCATCCATTGCCGCACTGAAAATATCAGGCGTGGCAGGAGACACAATGGCCCTTACCCCGGGACTGATTTTTTTACCTGCCAGCTCGACGGCTGCCTCACGAAGATCTTCCAGACGCCCGTTGGTACAGGAACCGATGTACACCTGATCCACGCGCGTATCGGTCATCTGCGACACCGGTTTAACATTGTCCGGTTTAAATCCAAAGGTCACCATGGGTTCAAGGTTGCTGACATCAATGGTTTTTGTCTTTGCATAGACGGCATCCGGGTCGGAACAGAACTGGGAATATTGGGCCAGGGCGTCCTCGGGGGTCTTGAACTCATCCTTAATAAAAGGCCACAGATATTCCACGGTTGTCATGTCCGGCAGACAGATCCCTGAGGTTGCTCCAGCCTCCACGGCCATATTGGCAAGGGTCATGCGCTCGTCCATGCCCATGGCATCCACCACGGGTCCTGTGAACTCAATGACCATGTTGGTCGCCCCGTTCACTGTAATCTGACGAATCACTTCAAGAATAATATCCTTGGCATATACGCCCGGCCGAAGGGTTCCGGTAATTTCAATTTTAAAGGTTTCGGGCTGTTTAAAGGTACATACCCCCTTTAAAATGCCCACCTCCAGGTCGGTGGTGCCTACACCCGCGCCAAAGGCACCAAAAGCCCCGTGGGTACAAGTATGGGAATCGCCCATAATGATGGTGAACCCGGGACGGACAAACCCTTTTTCAGGAAACAGGGCATGGCAGACCCCGTTCTGGCCGATATCAAAGAAATCTTTTATGTTGTGACGCAAGGCCCAGTCCCGCAGAATTTTTCCCTGCATGGCGGTTTTGGAATCTTTGGCCGGTGAAACATGATCAATCACCGCCTTGATTTTATCCGGATCAAACACCCGGTCTTTTCCCCTTGCGACCAGGTCCTGGATCGCAATCGGGGTGGTAATTTCATGACAGAAAACCCGATCCAGGCGTAACACGCTGACATCCCCGAAGGGTTTGTCCACCAGATGGGTATCAAAAATTTTTTCAGCAATTGTTTTTCCCATGGCACTCTCCATTATATATTATTTCCTTCACCAAAATAATCTTCACCGTCCGCCGGCGTGACAATCCAGTAGGCCTGAAACAGATCTTCACCCGTATTTTTAATCACATGGGGTATCTGAGACGAAAAAGACAGGGCATCTCCGTCACTAATGTCGTAGACATCCCCGCCGTAAATTAACTGACCAACACCGTTAACCACAATCCCCAGTTCCCGGCCAAGATGGCCGTCATGCTTATCCCCCCGCTGCTGTCCCGGTTCAAGCTCAAGAAAAAAGGCGGAAAATGAGTGGTTGCCTTTGGATTGACTGAGTCCGCACAAGGTTTCGTATTTAAACCCCTTGCGCTGGTAAACCCGGCGCTGGTCCTTTTTTATAATTTCCACCCGGTTCATGGTTTCATAATCTTTAAAAAACTTCTCCGGAGAGACCCCATAAACTTCCAGCAATTCCAGGAGGGTGTCCAGGGACGGGGATATGCGATTGCGTTCAATCTGGGACAACAGACTTGAACTAACCCCGGCTTTTGTTGCCACATCTTTTATGGTCAGATGCCGTGAATTTCGAATGGCCCGCAGCAACGGGCCTAGTTTGATTTTCATTCGCCCACCAAGTTCAGTATTTTTAATTTAGATTAAAGAATACTAAATTTTTTCTTGGTGTCAATACTTTTTAATTTAACCACGGAATGCACGGAAGGGCACGGAAAAGTACAGATTGAGCGCTTTGCGCTCTCATTTTCAGTGCTTTTCCGTGTCTTCCGTGGTTATAAAATAATCCAAAAGCCCCTGGCGCTGATATTGAATAAGGATTGATTCCAGGGCTGAAAGGTCGGACAATTCCACGACCAGTTCATGGGTGACCTTCTCTTGATAATCCGTTCCGGCAATTGTGGTCTTCAAGGCACTGATGCGGTTTAAAAATGAATCATTCAGGCTGTAATCCAGACAAACTTGGAAAGATGCCGTCTTTACCAGCCGGACAAGAGGGGCCAGGCCAATGGCTTCGCCCACAGCCAAGGCATAGGCCTCAATCAGACCTCGCACCCCGAGCTTTACCCCGCCGTAATACCGGGTAACAACCGCCGCAGTACAAGTCATATGATGAGATAAAAGCGTGTTGAGCATGGGTTTTCCGGCCGTACCCGGCGGTTCACCCGCATCTGAGCAATGACTGATCTGTCCGCAATCGCCCACCACATAAGCCCAACAATTATGGGTAGCGGTTTTGTGTTCTTTAGAGACGTTGGAGATAAATTCCTTTGCCCTTTCAATGGTATCAGCATAGCTGAGCCGACAGACAAACACGGAACGCTTGATTTTTATTTCTGCCCGACGAACGGGATCGGACACGGACCGCCCCACGGAATAAAAAACCGGTTTTTCATAATCCGTTTTCATGGACCATGGTATAGTACAAATCAAACTCAAATAAAAGGCCCAATATAGCCTTAAAATCTTACTTAGAATGAAGGGTAAAGGCTTTAATCATCAATTTTCTAAATCTCTGGATATACGCCAATGTATCCCGGTCCGGAGCCGGTGCTTTGTTATCCCAATCCACGTAAATCATAGCTACAATTTTACCATCCACAAATACGGGAAAAATACCGAAGCCCATTACCGGAAATGTACAAGCTATCTTTTCCATATACCAGGACGGAATCTGCCGGCGGGAAAACTCTTTTTTAGCATCTTTGACAATGATATCGATTTTCCGTTCAATGGCGTTGTTAAAAATGCCCGATGCCGGTTCAATTTTGAATCCCATGGCTCTACTGAACCCATCCGGTCGTTTTTCCCCCCGAATAAATCGGGGCTCCATGGTGTTGGTCTCTTTTTTTCTGATACTGATGATGATCTGATTAAAATAAAAGCACTGCGCCATGGTATCGATTAACCGGGTAAAAATTTCATGGATGCTCAAGCCTTCGTCTAACGCCTCTTCCGCGCTGTTGATACCTATATCCAGTTTTTCTTTATTTTTTATCCCCGAAGCTTTTGTTACGGGTGTGGCGAATATAGGATCAACACCTAAAATTTTGGCATGTCTAGTTACCCGATCCATGGCTGTACAGGTCAACGCCAGTGCCTGACCGGCATCAAAATCCAAAACACCACGGTATTTATCCACAAGTTTACCTGCGGCATCAAGGGATGCAGCATCATTTCCCGGCGCGGGAATATTGCATAGTTCATAAACAAAGGCACACAGATACCTGACCTCTTCTTTTGGGGCAATCTTCAGCGTCTGGCCGGCAGTCAAAGTAACCGGCTGCATGGCCTGGACAATTTTTCGGGGAAAATTAAACTTCAAAGCAATCATCTGGCCGAGTTCAAAATAGCTTAAGCCTAAAACCATTTTAGCCGCAGTTTCCTTTGATAGTCTGCCTTCTTCCAAGGCGACCTCCACCTTGATGTAAGTATCCGGGTCCAGAAGGGCCACCATGTATTCTCCCAGCTCATACAACATAGCTGAAATGGGGAAGGCATCCGAAGATCTAACGCCCGTTTCTCTTTCAATCTCCCTGGCAACACCACTCCGATGAAGGCTTCTGAGCATTTTATCCTTCAAAAGCCGGGAACCGGCCCTTGACTTCATCATTTCAAAAACTTTAAGTCCGGCGGCCAGTTCCCGGATTTCATCAGTACCCAATATGATCATGGCTTCGGAAATGGTTGAAATACCTTTGTTTGAAAAATGCCGGTAAAATGAGGAATTCACAAGTTTAAGCACCTGTGCAGTCAAACTCAGGTCATTAAGAATCACCCGGGCAATATCCCCTGCAGAGGAATAATTCATATTCAGTATTTGATTAACGTTGTTGATCTGTTGGGAAAAGGTTAAAAAGGCCTCCCTGCCCTGCATTCTTTTTATAATACCATTTAAGTAGACCCGATAATCCTTTGGGTCTGAACGTATGCTTCCCTGAAATTTTTCCGGAGCACCGTCATCCCTGTCGAGCAGCTCCTCAATGCAGATAACGTCCAGATCAATACCGGTATGGGAGGAATCCCTGTCGCCCATTCATGCTCCATGTTTTTAAAACCTGACTTGAAAATAATAAAAAATCGTTACTATAATAATTTATTAGTATAAGACATTTTGTGTCATCTTTTCAAATAATTTACCCACCCATAAAACCGGGACAGGCCATGCACAACTCGTCACTACCCACAGAAAACACCCTGGCTGCCAAACTGATTAGGATGAAAACAGCCTTTTCCAACTACAACGTGGTGAGAATGCGGGAGGCGCTGCGTTACCTTTCAGGCCCGAAATTTGACCTTTTTATCAAAATTCCTTTTCTCATCCACATTAACCATCCGCAATTTCCGGGGTATGTGCCTGAATCGCCTGTGGCCTGCGGCATTTATAATTTTAAAAATTCGGGATTTTACAAAGCGGTGCTGGACTTAGAAGAGATACCCCGGGATATTCTCGAAACTGAAACGGACATCAAAGATCCCTGCATCCTTGGTTTTTACCACATCGGTTCCTTAGGGACCTTTACCCAATCGGCCCAGTCGGATTTTGATTACTGGATCATCATTGACAGAACATGTTTTACGGAACAACGGTATTACAACCTTGAAAAAAAACTGAACCATATTGTTAAATTTTCCAGGGAAAACTTTGATCAGGAAGTAACGTTTTTCATTATGGATCAGGCCGATATCCGCAAAGACTGTTATGCCGGGTTTGATGCACCTGAAACAATGATTGCCCCCAAGTTGTTCCTTAAAGAAGAATTTTACCGGACGTTTTTAATGATTGCCGGCAAGATCCCGATCTGGACCATTTTGCCGGCAAATATGCGGCAAGGTACATACGACCGCCTGGTTGAACACCTGTTCCGGCAGACTGAACTGGCGTTTTTATTAAAAGATTTTATTGATCTTGGAAAGGTGGAAATGCCGTCGGGCAAGGACATTTACCAGGGCATCCGCTGGCATATCTGTAAATCAAAAGAAGATCCCGTCAAGGCCCTGCTTAAGGCCACGATGATCCTTTCCCACACAACAAACGAGAAAAATAGCGGCATGCTTCTGTGTGACGAACTCAAGCAAAAATTTGCAAAAGCAGGCATTGATGACTGTGAAAGTGATCCTTATAAAATTATGTTTGACAGGGTGCTGAACTACCACGAGGTCCATGCCCACGATGGGCTCAAACTTATAAAAACCGCCATATTTTTAAGGCTCTGCAGTTACCCTGAAGTCAAGCTGCCGGAACCGGGATCACCTAAAAAACAATTAATAGACAAATATATCCGAACCTGGAACATTCTTCCGTCCCATATCAAAAAACTGATGTCGTATCAAAACTGGCCGGAAGAGGGAAAACAGCTCCTTGACACAACCTTAATCCAACGCTTGGCCGGGATGTACGAACAGATCAACGCCAAAGGAAAGGCCATTGAAAAAGACCTGCCCCCGGCGGAACAAAGAAACATGAAAATTCTCAACAACAAAGTCAAATCGTGCCTGAACACGGAATCCGGCAAAATTCCGGCAAGTTCAAATTTTTTGACACGACATGCGCTTCCATTTCTTTTAATAACAAAAAATTCAATGGGAAAATGGATATTAAGCGCCGCGCTTTCAAACACAGTCCATGAAAGCGTTGTTCACAAATCCACGGCGTTCCTGGGCCTGATGGGATGGATCATGGAAAACCGGCTTTATCGAAGGAATAAAACCCATATCAGACTGGAAACCGAGCTTAAACTTTATGAAAGCAGGGATCAAGCAGTATCCACTGATGCCCTCTACCTGGTCATGCAGCCGGTCAAACCTCTTTTTGACGGCTGTTTTGAAGACAATGCCCGGTGGACCAAAATACTGATTCTGCTGGTTTGTCCCGATCCATCTTGCGGCGTAGCGCAAGTTGAACTGTTGGCCCTCAATTCCTGGGGGGAATTGTTTCTGGATCAATTGAAGCTTGACACCGACCGGCCCCTGAATGATAGGTATAGAAAAATAGCCGATAAAATTAACCAGTATACCGGGGAAGAGATCCGCCTGTTTTTTTTTCAGATGGCAGATACCCGGGATGCAAATGCCGTATACCAAATAAAGCAGTTTCTGGCGGACCGTTTTCTGATGCACCGACCGGGAACACCTAAAAAAAACCGTCCAATGCTGGATAAATTATAGGATTGCATATGCCCCACCCGTCAATTCTCACCATCACCGAAGAGACTTTGGAGCAAGAAAAACTTTTAACAGCCCTGAAAAAGATCGGTTACACCCATATCATAACGGCCGACAGTGCAAACACCGGATGGGCAGTATTAAAAACCTCTGATGTCGGATGTGTTATTGCCGCCTATGATATGAGCGATATATCGGGACTTGCGCTATTGAAAATTTTAAGAAAAGAAGAACGCCTGGGAGATCTGCCTTTTTTTTTAGCAGACAGCGCATTTACCAAAATAAAGGTCATCAAGGCAGGCCAGGCAGGTGTGAGCGGGCTTTTTGTCATTCCCTATAATCCCAAGGCCTTGAAAATGAGGTTGGCTGCGGCCTTAGGAAAGTTAAAAGATCCTGTCATCCACCAGGTCGAGTTAAATGTAAAAAAAGGCCTCGAACTCATTGAAAAAAAAGAATACAAAAAGGCGCTGGGCTTATTTCAAACCCTGGTCAATCGGAACGAAAATCCGGAATACTATTACAATATCGGATACATCAAAACGGCGCAAAACAAATATTACGAAGCCATAGAGGCCTTTTCCAAGGCAACACGCCTGGACCGGCTTTTCGTCAAGGCATACAAAGCCATGGCCATGGTATACAAGGCCGTGGGTGCCGTTGAAAAGGTGGAAGAGTACACCCAGATCGCAGCAGAAATCTATATGGATACCGACAAACTGGGAAAAGCTGAAGATATGCTCAATGAGCTGTTGGCTTCCGGGACTAATTCACTGAACGTGTTTAATACATTAGGGGTGCTTTACCGGAAAAAGGGTGACATAAAAGAAGCCATGAAACAGTATAAAAAAGCGTTAAAAGTTCACCCGGACGAGCCCTATATTTATTACAACATAGGCCGCCTTTATCTGGACGCCAAAAACACCAGCAAAGCCAAATCTTATTTCCAGCTAGCCCTTGACAAGGACCATGGTTTTAACGAAGCCAAACAGGTGATCAAGGCCATTGACTTAGGGATGATTTAATTCTCAAGATATTTCCGGGATAATTCTATATACCTTCAATTGCCGGCTTTTCCCTTTCAGGGTCATGGTCCCTAAATCATGAACGGACTTGACGTTCTCCATGGTATTAAGATCTTTGTGTGTCATGTCCAACACACTCTGGGAAATAAAAATTTCATTGCCGCCTGCCATTGATTGAAGTCTTTGCGCAGCATTCACCGTATCACCGATCACCGTATAATCCAGGTGGGTCTGATCGCCTAAGAAACCTACAATTAATTCACCGAAGTTAATCCCCACCGTCATTTTCAGGTGCTGGTATACACCGCCTTTTTTATCCTTGAACCGGTTAAAGACAATGAACATTTCCAGGGCGGTCTTCACCGCATGATAACAGGCTTTTTTATCGTCAAGGGGCGCACCGAACACGGCCATAATACAGTCCCCGATAAGCTTGTCCAGTGTACCCTGATTCTGGAATACAATGGGAATCATGATGCGGAAAAAATCATTGAGTACGTCTACCACCTGTTCTGGTGCAAGTTTCTCAGACAATGCTGTAAACCCTTGGAGATCTGCAAATAATACACAGGCCTCTTTACGCTCTCCGCCTAACTTGGGACGACTGCTTTCCAAAATTTTTTTCACAACATCCTTTGAAAAAAACCTGGATAATTGGCTAATATGTCTTTCTTCTTCTATTTTTTCAAAATAAAACCGCTGAAACGCAATGGTGTTTATAAAATGGTCACGGACAATTGAAAAAAAACGGATATCGTTTTTTGGAAAGCCGTCAATATGATTCCTGAACAAAATTAATGCGCCAATGCTTTCATCTCCTGATACCAACGGCAGTGCCAACATGGAGCCTTCTATCACATTCAATTCATCATACTTGCCCAGATCGGCCACCAGGAGCGGTTCTTTTTCATTAACAATTGTTTCAAGCACCTGTGCCCCGCGCAGGATGCCTGCATAATCGGTGGTATGATCAAAGCTTAGGGCATAAAATTTTTCTTTTTGCTCCTGTCTGGTTTCAGTACGGTATAATGCCGCACCCGACAGACTCTTATACCGGATAAGGCTCTCCAGCTGTTTGCCCCAGATCAACTCCTGGTCTGCCAGGGACAAAGAATTCACTGATTCGATCAATTCTTTTAGAATTGACAGTTCATTTATCCTGTGTTCATATTTGGCGAGGATATCAAGATAATTACGCTTAACCAGCTCAAACTGCTTGCCGTCCGGGCCGCCGGCTTTATCTGTGTCTCTACTCATCTGATATTGAACCCAGTATTGTTACGCTTTCATGCAGGAACCGACTCACCTGAGCTTTTTTATCGGCAATCATATCTTTTGAAATATTTCCCAGAGTAGTTTGAAGGACATCAACAAGACCTTTGTTCATTAGATTCGCCACCATATTTTCCACTGCCTCAGGGGTATCGTCTGCCGTACTCATATGGTTCAGACAGTCTGCAAATCCCACGATGGCAGCAAGTTCCTGGTATTCCGAAGCATCCGGCGGGTAATGATGAAACGATATGGCCTGCACCAAAGAGTCCGGCAGATTCCACTTTTTTGCGATGATGCCCCCCACAACGCCGTGGTTCAAACCAAAAATATCTTCTTCTGCCGCATATACGGGCAGCTGCATTTCGCCGGCCAGCAGCATTACACGTTTATATAATTCCGGGAAATTCTGGATCAAAAACAGCTTGCCGATATCATGCAGCACACAGGCCGTAAATGCCCCTTTGAAATCGTCATCCGTGAGATCTTCACACAAAAAACGGCCTGTGAGGGCAACCTCCACGGCATGCCGTCGCAGCGATACAGGGTCTATCATCCCCTTTATACCGACCCCGGAAAAAGAGCCGGCCAGACTCAGGCCAAATGCCAATTGTGCAATTTCCTCCATCCCAAGAACCACGATCCCCTCCCTGATGGAATCAACTTTACGGCCCAGCCCGTAAAAAGGAGAATTCACAAGTTTTAATATTTTTACGGCAAGTCCCGGGTCCGTGGAAAGGACTTTTTGAACATCTTCAGTTTCAGACTCCGGATCAATTGACAATTGATACACCTGCATGGCAACCGCAGGAATAACGGGCAGTGACTCTATCCGGTTAAGCATCGCTACAACCGAGGTCCTGTTTCGCTGCCTTTCGATCACGCCCTTTTCAAAGTGCATCTCTGCAGCAAGGCGGACAATTTCTTCCCGGGCAGTCTCCAGATCCCGGACGTCTGCCTGACTTTTAATTTTTCCTGACAGATAATCAACCAGTTTAGAGTCGTGGGGAAGCCTTAACATAAACCGTTTCTGGTCCTTGATTGTCATATTTTTTACACCGGCCCAAACCGTTTCGGGAGACAGGTCCAGCAGTTTATAAAAAAAACCGCCTTTTGCATCCTTAAAAACCGCATCCTGTTCAAAGGATTCAAAAGCAGGTACATCAACCTGTGCCGGCAGGATATCGTTTTCGTTACGCACCGCTTCAGGATCTGATGCGTCTATTTTTTTTGCCTGTTTTTTATTCATTCCAAAATTTTTCTTTAGGTAGCGCATAATATCCGGCAAAGAATACCCGTCTTTGGGAAACACAGCTTGGCCAAATTTAATTTCGGCATCCTTTCCCATAATGCCCAGTACCGTTTTTTTCAGTTTTGGAATTAAAAAATGCAGCCCGTCATTATCAGTGGCAAACCCTAAGAACAACAGGGACCTTTCATCAATAACAAAAATAAAATCGCTGAGACGAAAGGAATCTTCTATTTCTTCTTCCCTGCCGATTAATGACCCGCACAGGCCAAACTTATTTTCATGTCCTGCAACCATATAAACAAACGAAGCATCCGTTCCGGCCCTCAATGTCATATTCAAAATTTTTAAAATTAACCGATGCGTTGCCCGGTCAACATAAAAAGGAAAGTTCTCCTCTTTAATAAGTTTTTGAACAGTCAGGCCGGCATTAGCCGGTTTTAAAACGTTTAAGGCTTTTTTAAATTTGCTGCCGTTATGACTCTCATAAAGTATGCGGGGCAAAGATTTGACAAAATCATCTGCATTTTTTGAGGTGTAATTAAATTCCTTTTCCAGGATTTGAGCAACGGCCTCAATACTATCCGGAACAAGACTTTTTACGATGATTCTGTATAGTACTTTTTTCATTGCCTCTCTATTTATCTTTAATCATATCAAAGCGCAATATTTATACTCGATCATCAAGTTTTTAGGGAATTTGTTCAAATTCAAGGCGGAAACAATTTTTAACCGGATGAATATACAATATATTTTGAGGATTAAAAATTTTTTCCAACGCCGAAGTTGGGCAAATTAACAAAAACTTGATCATCGAGTTATACAAATTCATTTCAGGTGCGCATATCAATAAATAAATGAACGTTTTTCTTTTGAAAATTTAACCTTGGAACTAAAATGAAACGCTTAAACCTAAACGAAAAAATTATGCCATCCATGGAAAATGAATGCAAGCAAAAGTGGCGTAACGGACAGCCGGGGCGTTTAGGGACTGATCTTTAAAATTTCACCGATATCCATAACTTTAAACAGGGATGGATCAAGGTGCCGGGTCTGGATAAAGCGTTTAAGCTCGAGGCCCGGAAAGCCTGCAGGCTCGCTGCCCAGGTGAAAGGTGCCCCACTGGGTGGGGATGAAATATTTTGCCCCCAATTCCCTAAAACCTTTGACAGCTTCCGGGATGTTCATGTGCTGGTAGTGCATAAACCATCTGGGATGGTAGGCTGTGGTGGCGATGAAGGCATAGTCGATGTCCGGATATTTCTTCCTGGTCTCTTTGAACCCTTTAAAATAGCCGGTATCTCCGCCAAAATAAAAGGTGGTGGACGGCGTGATCAGCAGCCAGGCCACCCACAGGCTTTTGTTTCGGCCCTGGTTGATACGCATGGACCAGTGCTGGGTGGGAAGGCAAACCAATTTTATACCGGAGCCTAAGGTTTTTTCCTCCCACCAGTCCATCTCCAGGGTATGGGGTTTATTCATCTTTTTCACCATTTCTTCCAAACCTTTGGGTACAAAGACCTGGGAAGCCTTTGGCAGGCCTTTTATAGACCCACGATCCAGATGGTCGTAATGGTTGTGGGAGATGAGAATATTGGGGACTTTGACCAGGGAGTTGAGTTCTTTGAGGGTCAGGGCGGGCGGTGTCTTGCGTTTGGGAATAAGGGCGCGTTTTGAAAAGATGGGATCTGTGAGCCAGTATTGTTCTCCAATCCGGACAAGAAACGTATTGTGCCCGATCCAGAGGATGAAATCCCCCCGGGTCTTTTGAACACGCTGCAGGGTTTGGGGCAGGATTTTGGGCAGAAACGCCCTTTCCTCTTTTGTATAATTAGTTTTTGAAAAAAGCTTCCACCCCAGGACATCCAGAAAACTTCTATCCGGCATTTTCATCCAGGGGGCAAAATATCGGCCATCTTTTTTATGCGGGGCATAAAAATCTTTTTCCTGGGTCCGGGATACTGCTTTTTCCCACGCATCTTCTGAAAAATTCTGTTTGTCCCGGGGGGAGCAGCCTAAAAGAAACAAGAGCATGAAAAGCGGCAGTAGTATCCAGAATCGACAGGGGACCGAAGATGTCATGGGATTTTCTTTGGGAAGTATCATAAAGATTCACAGGGTCCTGGGATCATAGGCCCAGTGAAGCAGGACCTGACGCTGTTTTGGTCTGCAGGAGCTTAAACCCGGCGGGCAGTTGAGGCGGATGGCCTGGGCATGGCGGCGGATGCCTTTCCATCGTTTGATCTGCCGTAAATCTTCTTCAGGCATTCTTCGGCCCATAAAATACCGGCAATACCATTGAAACCAGCCCCGGGGATCGTCCGGATGTATCCAGCCCTTTTCCTGCCAGGCCGATAGAGGCAAAGATGCATCCACACCGTAAAAATTAAGAGAAATATCTTTTTTCCCGGGAGAAAGTTTTGCCGTTTCAAACCAGTCATCCGGGAATTCATCCCGGCAGTCGGTCATGTAACAGCCCCCGAAAATCCCTAAGGCCAGAAGATCCTTTGGCGGCAGGTGGGGCTGGAACTCCGGATGAAACGCCTTGCCGGCAAGGGCTGTCAGTTCGTAAGTATAACCTTTCTGAAATTTATCGTTGACCGTGATGGTTCTGTTCATAGGGGCGATGCCTCCTGAAATTAAAATATACGCTTTGATATCTGTTTTAAAATCTATATACTTAAAAAGATTCTGTCAATTTAGGAATGAGACCGAAATAATTTAACCTGGGAGCGCGGGCGTCCCGCCTGCACTCCCGGATATAACAAAATGGGCAAGTTATTTAAGACCCGTTCCTTAACAACATTTCATTTTAAACAGGCGCTTAAGACCAAACAGACTCGGAACCGGTATCAAAAAAAATTCGTTTATTATGAAAACAGCCCAAGGGAGGTACTATGACCGGCAAAACAAAGATTGAGACAACGGAAACTGCCACGACCAAAACCGATATCTCCAAAATCAAGATAGGGGTATCGGCCTGTCTTCTGGGAGAAAAGGTCGGCTATGACGGCAATCACAGCCATGACCGCTATTTAACCCAGACCCTCTCGCTTTTTGTTGATTATGTGCCCGTCTGTCCCGAAGTAGGGTGCGGTATGCCCATTCCCCGGGAGGCGGTGCGCCTGGTGGGCGATCCTGCTGCCCCGCGCCTGGAAACCCGGAATACCCACGAGGATAAAACCCGGATGATGACAGACTGGCTTCCCGGAAAATTAGCCGCCCTTGAAAAGGAAAACTTGTACGGATTTATATTTAAAAGCAAGTCCCCGTCCTCAGGCCTTTACCGGATAAGGGTCTACGGCGATGACGGCAAGGTTCAGAAAACCGGAACAGGAATTTTTGCAAAAGCGTTTTGCGAGCATTTCCCCAGGGTCCCTGTGGAAGAGGCCGGACGCCTCAATGATCCCCAATTAAGAGAAAACTTCATTGAAAAAATCTTCGCCCTCAGGCGATGGCGAAAATTAATTGAAGAGCAGAAAAATTTAGGGGGTCTTGTGGCCTTTCATACCCAAAACAAGCTGCTGATCCTTTCCCACAGCCAGGCCCATTATCGGCAGCTGGGAAAACTTGTGGCCAGGGGAAAAGAGATCATCGCACAAAAGGGACCCCAGGAACTTTTTGACCAATATGAAATCCTGCTATTAAAGGCCCTTGACCTGAAAACCACCATAAAAAAGAATATCAATGTACTCATGCATATCCTGGGCTTTTTTAAAAAGGATCTGAGTCCGGATGAAAAGCATGAGATGCTTTCCTTAATTGATCAGTACAGGCAGGGCTATGTTCCCCTAGTGGTACCGTTGACCATGGTCAACCATTATGTAAGAAAATACGACAAACCATGGCTTAAGGATCAGACCTATCTCAATCCACATCCTTTTGAACTGAAATTGCGGAATTATTTTTAATATGGAAAGTACATCTAAAGCGAAATCACTTCTGATCGTTCTTCTTTTCTTGATTAATCCAATACTTATATTTGCCGGGGATTCAGACCCCAAAAGTATTGTACTGACAATTGTAAAAAAAGATAATTTGGTGAATATCTGTAACGCATACCTTGAAAACCCCAACGAATGGAAATTTGTCGCCAAATTCAATGAACTTGAAAATCCCGATCTGATTTATCCCGGCCAGACCCTGAGAATTCCAGCAAAATTATTGAAAGGCATCCCAATGAAAGGAACTGTTACGTTCCTTAAAGGCCAGGTGACGGCTCTCATGCCCCGGAACGAAGACTGGGTTGAGTTAAAAAAAAGCGACATCGTTATCCAGGGGACAAAAATTCGCACGGGGAAAGACAGTGCTGCTGAAATTACATTCGAGGACGGTTCCTGTTTTTTTCTAAAGCCGGAAACCTATCTTGATATTACGACTGCCCGTAAACGAGATCCTTACTATATGATCCGGGAGCTGTTTGTTCCTGTGGGCAGAACCTTGATGAAGATTAAGAAAAGTACCGGGCAGGATTCCCGGTTTGAAATCCATACCCCGTCAGCCATATCTGCTGCCCGTGGCACCCGGTTCAGGGTCTCTGTAGACACCGACAATATCACCCGAACCGAGGTACTTGAAGGTGTGGTTGGGGTCAAAGGCCAGGGCAGAGAAGTGTTGCTCGATCAAGGTAGAGGCACGTATGTAAAAAAAGGGCATCGTCCGAATGCCCCGGCACGACTTCTTTTTCCTCCCCGTACAACGAATTTGAAACCGCTTTACCAGACCCTGCCGGTGCAGTTTAACCTATCGCCTGTTGAAAACGCCGTCGCATACCGGATTGCTGTCGCGAATGATCAGGAATTCAAAAATGTGGTCCATGAGGCTGTGGTAAAAAAAGATAACCCCCTAGCTCAATTCACGTTATCAGATGATATCTACTATCTAAGGACTCTGAGTATTGACGGTGCCGGCCTTGAAGGGCTTCCCTCAAAGCCGGGAAAATTTGAGGTCAGGACAAATCCGCTGCCGCCATTTATTCAAACGCCTGAAGACGGCCGTGAATTTAAAACCGATCGTGTGGTGCTCGAATGGTTAAACGTGCCTGACGCGGTATCATACGAGGTGCACGTGTCAAAAAATATGGAATTTGCCCCCCTTTTCAAGGCATTTAAAGATATTAAATCATCTCGACAGACCCTTAAATTGGCCGGATATGGGGACTATTATTTCATGGTCAGATCCATTGCAGGGGACAATTTCAAAGGCCTTTGGTCGGATGTCGTAAAATTTACGTTTGTAAAACCGCCCCCGGCCCCGCCTGTTGATGAGCCCGGCATGGATGAATCCTCCATTCGTCTTCGGTGGCAGGATCTTGGCCCGGGTATGACGTACCACTTTCAAATGGCAAAAAATCCGGAATTCGAAAAAATCCTCCTTGATAAAAATACGGCACAGGCCGAGATCCGTTTTAATAAGCCTGAAGACAGTGGAACATACTTTGTAAGAGTCAGCGCCCTGGACCCGGATGGGTATGAAGGCGAATTTACGGCACCGCAAAGCTTCAAGATCGAGAACTCTTTTTACGAAAAAGCGGGGGTTGTTTTTACATTGGTCTTGGGGGTATTGATTATAGTGTTGTAGGTAATTAGGCAGGGGAGAGCCCATGACTGTAAAAAAAATATTGGGATATAAATTTACTCTTCCGAAAGTTGAATTAAGGTATCTATAAATGATTAGTAAAAATTTTTTTTAGGAACTGTTATGAAGAAAAAATGGTACGTTATATTGTTTTTACCTATTGTTATGTTTTCTGTCGACGCTCAATCTTCCGGAGGTTATGGTTTTTGTCCGAGAGAAAGATATATCACTTTAGCTACCGGGCCAACTCTTGAATACGTTGAGCAGGGTTTGCCAATGGGTGAATGTGTTATTTTTATTCACGGTTATACCGATAGCTGGTTTTCATACAGCAGAGTTCTTTCCCTTCTTTCTCCATGGTATCATAGTTTTGCGTTAACGATGCGGGGTCATGGTGATTCTGATAAAGGAAGTGAGCTGAAATATGATATAGCCGATTTTTCTGCAGATCTTATTGCTTTTATGGATGCCAAAAACATTGATCAGGCGGTAATTGTGGGTCATTCCATGGGAAGTTTTATTGCCCAATATACGGGAGTCTATTATCCCGAAAGGGTTAAGGGTCTGGTATTAATCGGTACAGGAGAAAAAGCTGTAAACAATCCTGTTTTAAACGAGCTCAAACGTTATGTGGACACTCTGGAAGACCCCATAGACCCTGCCTTTGTTTCGGATTTTCAAAGCAGTACGGTTTTTGATCCTGTTCCTGATAAATTTTTGGAGCGTGTTGTGGCTGAAAGTATGAAGGTTCCTGCATTTATCTGGAAAGAGGCCCTTGAGGGATTAAATAATACAGATCTTTCTGCATATCACAGTGCTCTTGATATACCTGTTTTGATTTTTTGGGGAGATAATGACGGTATTTTTACTCTTGATGAACAAAATTCACTGGCATTGAATATTCCCGATTCTACTTTAAAATTGTATAAAAATACGGGCCATGGATTACATTGGGAGAAACCTGCAAAGTTCACAAAAGATTTAACCCGTTTTTTGATTCAATTCGACAGGTTGTTACGGAATAGATAATTTTTTTCAAGTTCAAGGCGGAAAATAAATTTGACCGCAGGCATACATGCAGTATTCTGAGGATCAAATTTATTTTTCCAACGAAGAAATTGGGAAAATTAGCATTCTGTAACAGCCTGTCGAAGACTTTATTATCCCAGGAAGGAATAAGTTCCGGGGTTTTTGAATTTTTAAATCTTGCCTATTATTTTTATTCGACGTTTGTTTTCTCCAACACCGAATCAATCGTCTCGGTCAACTCACGGATGGAAAAGGGTTTTTGAACCACTGCGGTCACACCGCTGTTTGTTTCCCCTTCTGTTGTCGAAACATTACTATATCCGGTACAGAGGATGATCGGAATGCCCGGGCGCACCGCCTGGATTTTTTCTGAAAGCGTAATACCTGTCATTTTTTTCATCCTCATATCTGTAATGATCACATCAAACCGGTCAGGTTCAGATTGAAATACAGCGAATGCTTTTTCCGGGCAATTTACAGCGGTAACCGTATACCCTTTGTTCTCGAGAAGCTCCCGGCTTGTTTCCACAAGTTCGTCCCGATCATCTACCAAAAGAATGGTTCCGCTGCCCGTGCTGCTTTCTACACCGGATTCAGACCGGAATGAGCGTTTTTTGTCTTCTACCTGGGGCAAATAAACATGAAAGCAGGTTCCTTCATTTTCCCGAGAATCAAATTGGATATGCCCGCCATGACTTTTCACAATACCGAGGGACGTTGCCAGACCAAGCCCTGTGCCCATATCCTTTTCTTTAGTAGTAAAATAGGGCTCAAATATCTTGTTTTGAATCTTTTCAGGAATACCCATCCCGGTATCTGAAATGCTGATTTTCACATATCTGCCCGGCTTAAGTTCAGTTTTCGCAAATAACCTGTCGGAATCAATCTCAATACTTTCCACAATAATTTTGATCAACCCGGGATTATCGCCTATTGCTTGGTACGCGTTCGTACACAGGTTTAAAATCACCTGGTAAATCTGGCTGGGTTCCCCATAAACCATTTCTCTACCGGCAACATCAGATTTCAGCTCTATGGTGGGCGGCAACGTGGCCTTCAGGAGCTGCACGATTTCTTTGACAATAGGCCTTACAGTCAGCGTCAATTTTTCCTGGTCCTGGCCGGAATACCGGCTGACACTCAGAATCTGCATGACCAAATTGGATGCCCGGCCACATATTTTAAGCACCTCATCAAGTTTTTCACGCGCCTTGTACGCGTCGGGAATCAACAAGGCCGCCACTTGTGTATACCCCATGATGGCAGACAGGATATTATTAAAATCGTGGGCGATACCGCCCGCCAGGGTACCAATGGCTTCCATTTTCTGGGCCTGGATAAGCATTCTCTGCAACTTCAACTGCTCTTGTCTCAAATGTGTGCGTTCCGTAATATCCCGAACGATGTGAATCATGCCTTCAGGCTGATTGTTCGAACCCGTTCGGGGAAACACCCGGGCTTCAAAATACTGGTTCAAATCTTCGTTATAAAGCTCAACAGGCTGTCCACCGGGAACGGGTATTTTATGTTCTGCACTGAATTTTTCAGGATCTATTTTGAAATCAGGACTCTCCCATTTTGGGGTGTACTGCTCTATGATGTTCTGAAAAGCGTTGCTCTGTGCCGGGCGGTTGCTCAAAATGGTCCTTCCGGCCTGGTCCGTAATAAAAATAGCATCGGTGATGGAATCAAACGAAATTTCCCAGTCTTTTTTGGCCTGAAATAACACATGGCCCATTCTCTCCAAACGGATTAGATGTGCCAGCACCAAAGCACCGGTTAACGCTGTCAAACATGCGGCAAGGGGGATCCAGACATGAAGCCGGCTGAACAATAAAAAAGTACCTGTACACACAAGCAGAAAAAAAACGCCCCAGCAGACCAATGTCCAAAAGTCTTTCATACGAATAAAAGTAAGAAGACTGACGATGAACACCAAAATACCCCATGTCCACTGCCAATTTCTACTTAAAGTCAGAATATCGGATCCATCCAGAAGATTATTCAAGATTGTGGCCTGGATCTCCACACCCGGCATCCGGTCACGATTTTGACTGAAGGTAGTTAAATGATCCTGATCAATGCCGGCCGCAGTTACCCCCAAAACTAAAATCTTTTCAGCAAAATAGGATGGCGGATATTTTTTGTCTAAAATATCAACAAATGAAATATAAGGGAAGGTTCCCCGGGGACCGTAATAATTAATTCCAGCCCGCCCGTCCTGGATTATGCTTCCGATACTGGTTTGATGATCTTCTCCATTTGAACGACGCAACACCCCTGCCCTGACCGGGGGGGTATTGGAAATGGTTTCAAAAAGTGCGGAAGAAATCGAAGGTAATTTTTTGCCATTATGGATAAAAGTATGAAATACAGTCCTGATGACGCCGTCCAGGCAGGGTTCCGTATGGACATGACCCACAGCCGGATTGCCTAGTGTCGGACTGGGAAGAACAAGACGCGAAGCACGGTCCAGATAAGCCGGCAGCACTATCGCCGGCGACTGGCTGATAATTTGTCCCAAGCCGGAATCCTCTGGAGATGGCTCAGCCAAAATGATATCCATCAGAACACCCGAAGCCGTGCTGACCCGTTCAAAAAAATCGGTATAATGATCGCGGGGAATGGGCCATTGCCCCAGTTTTTTAAGCGATTTTTCATCGACAGCGGCAATGATAATCTGTTCAGACGTTTTTTCAGGCCCGCGCAGCCTGAAAAAAAGGTCATACGCGTAACAATTCACCCCCTTAAAAAAGCCCATATAGTCAACCATTCCAATAATCAAAAGGCAGGCAAGACTCATGGACAGATATCTAAGCTGATATCTTTTTTCTGATATAAAGCTTTGGCTCATATTATGTCTCGGGGTCTTATTTGATCAAAAATGTCACAAACGACAGGCAATCCCTTCCGTGTATCAGGAAAAAGACGATATCGCCATTGAAAGGAAATATCCCACAGCAGTAGCGGTTCCGACACCAATAAAACCTGGCAGCAGAAAGCTGTGGTTTAAAATAAATTTACCAATTCTGGTTGTTCCTGTAAGGTCAAAACTGATGGCAGCCAAATCACTGGGATAGAATGGAAAAAAGAAATACGCATAGCAGGATGGCAGAACTCCGATCAGCACCTGTGGCGGTATTTTGAGCAAAAATCCCAGCGGCAGCATGATCGTCAATACCGCCGCCTGACTTTTTAAAAAAATGGAAACAATAAACATGGCAAGGGCGAATGTCCATGGACGTGCTTCAACCATACCCTTGATTAAATCAATTAGATAGGTTTGATGGGCACCGATTATAGTATCACTGAGCCAGGCAATTCCAAAAATTATCAGGACAGCGACCATACCGGCATTAAAGACACCACCACTTGCTATTTTTTTGGGGCTGACATTTGTACAAAGGACAATTAATGCGCCAACCGTTAACATCATGAACTGAATTGCCACAGACATTCCCACACCTTCGGGAAGAATGGATTTAGAAAAAAGAGCAACGATTATTACCGCAAATATTCCGCCAAGAAAAAGCCACAACCCCCGATATGCCATCGGGCCGATAGCGTTTTCGGAGCCTGATACCGTCTGGGCCTGTAATTCTTTGGCAAATTCGGGATTTTTCATTCGCTCTGCAAACGCTTCGTCTTTGTCCAAATCTTTACCCCGTTTTAAACTCCATGTGGCAGCGACCATAACCCCGATAAAAGTTGCCGGTATGGTTATTCTTAAAATGTCTACCAAACCGATAGCCAAGTTGTTGCCGGCTGCTGTCGCCAAGACGACAGCAGCGGCAGCAGCAATAGGACTTGCTGTTATCCCCATCTGGGAAGCGACGGTCGAAACAGCCAGAGGCCGCTCAGGCCTGATACCCTGATTGTAGGCCACATCAAAAATAACCGGAAGCAGAGGATAAACTGAATGTCCAGTACCGACCAGAACGGTTAAAAAATAAGTGCATAATGGTCCCAAATAAACAATGTATTTTGGATTTTTACGTAACAATTTTTCAGCATAATGGACCAACAAATTGAGTCCACCAGTGGCCTCTAAGGTTGCGGAAGCAGCCACAACCGCAAGAATGATTAACATAACATCCACCGGTGGCTTACCAGGAGTGATACCAAAAACAAAAACAAGAATTGAGACACCTAACCCGCCAAGAAGTCCAAATGCAACACCACCGTAACGAATACCAATGAAAATAACGGTTAACAATAAAAGCATGTGTATCCAGAACATAATTTATCTCCTTTGAATAGGATTTAATGAACCCTTTATACCGTTCTACGACACCAAAACGCAAGATAGGCCAACGGCCTAAAACGCAACATGATCCTTATCTGTTGCTGTTTTATGCCATCTATAATCTGAATAAATCCTAAGACTTAAGCCGCCTTCCAGAGGCGTGTCAGGCTGAATAGACCCCAGCACATCATGATTCCAATAGTAAATCAATTCAGGACTTAAATTTTCCCCCATCTGCCAGGGGGACAAGGAACAATCAGCACGAATGGTTTTGACCACCCTTTTACAAAATGTCTCCAGGGTTTCATCTTCTTGGGTGGCCAAGACCCGGGGTTTGTCGCAGACAACGCTTTTTCCGTCTAACACCCGGGTAGTCGGGGCCATGCCTTTAATCTCAATCACATCGCCGGGCTGCAACCCTTGCTTTACTAAAAACCGGTTACTGAATTTCAGCACTTTCACGCTGGTGCCGAAAATGGCCGCAATGCCGGACAGATCATTATGGGTCTGAACAACATATTGAATTGTTTTTGGAAGCCCTTTTATTTTTGTACCGGCGGGCGGATGCAGCTCAAGGTTTTTCGCCCAATCAGGATACGTTCTGACCATGCCGGTTGTCGATGAGGGATACACTATTTTTGTCAGCAAAACATACCCGTTACTGCCGGCATACGGATAAATGGATCTTGCATATTGAAGGTCCGGATTCAGTTTATACAGGTTTTGAATTTTGTTTTTTAAGAATTTAACTGACGTTTTGGCCCGAAGGCTTTTAGACTCAAACCCAGGGACCGAAAGCATGGCCAATCTGTTTTGCTTGAGATAACGGTATATTAATGCCGCAGCCAGGCACTGGGGGACATACTCCCTGGAAAAAGGTCCCAAAGCGCTGTTTTTAAAAATCGGGCCGAATGTCCTTCCCGGGTCGTCACCATAGTTCAGTAATACATCCGTAACCATTTTGGTGCCGTGATGATAACTGGACAGGCTTAATACCGTGCTGGCAAATACCCTGCGGTTATCCCGCAGGTATTTGGCACATGCCACAGTTGATTTTTTATAATCCCTTCGCTCATCCTGTCCATTGTCGTTGATTTTCAAGCCGTAATGAATGGCCGTGCCGTCAATAAACTGAAACATTCCCAAGGCCCCGGCATTGGACCGTGCATGGGGATTAAAGCCGCTTTCCACAAACGGCAGGGCAAAGGCAACATCCTCAACAATGCTGTATTTCTTAAATGTTTTCTTTATGTAATGCAGGTATTTTTCGCTACGCCGGATGATCTTGTTTGATCTATCCACATTCTGAACCGTGTAATATTTGATAAAATAGCTGACATGCCTGACCAGTAAATCATCTACGTCAAATGCGGTTTCCCCCCAATCAGCCATCATTTCATTTAACTGTTTTTCAACCGTATTAAGATCAAACGTAAGCGGTTTAAAATTCAAATTCACACGATTTTCCGCCATGGCCGGGTTGCTCTGGAATAGGGCAAAAAAAAGCAGTATAAAAAAAACAATGCCCGGTTTTCTGTCTGTCTTTCTAAAAAAAAGAGAGGATAATTTCATAAAAAAACCCTAAGTATATCGTAAACGACCAAATTCAAACCCCAAATATTTAAGTATATTACCAAAGCCTGCTGTTTTTTCGCAATGCTTTTTCAAAAATGATTACCGGGATTGGTTCTAACGGTTGCCGCTGTAGGGCCAGGCCACCGTGCCTGCCCTAACAAGGGCAACCACAGAGGGATTGCCCCTACGAAAAATGGCCGACAGGCTGTTACGGAATAGATAATTTTTTCAAGTTCAAGGCGGAAAATCAATTTGACCGCAGGCATACATGCAGTATTCTGAGGATCAAATTTATTTTCCAACGAAGAAATTGGGAAAATTAGCATTTTGTAACAGCCTGTCGACAATAGAATCAAGCCCTGATTAACTGATTTCCATATGTATATCCTTGTGTTATTGTTTAGCGTTTGAACGAAAAGTTAATTTTTTTAGGAAAAAAAGTAAGGTAATCCCATGTCAGACAATCTCACTATCCTTGCCGGCGCAACAGCTTACCGCCATATCAAAGAAAACGGTCTTTCACCTGACGATATTGATGCCATGCTCGGGGCATCGGGCGCAGCCAAATGGCTCTGCATTTACGGGCTTGATTCCGCAATTTTTTCCCAGTGGTTTTCAGGCCGGACAAGGCCTTTGCACCTGTTTGGCACCTCCATCGGGGCATGGAAATTTGCCGCAGCAGCCCAGACCAACTGCCGGGAGGCCTTTGAGCGACTCAAAAACGCTTATATCCACCAGTATTATAAAGACAGCGTCTCGGCAGTTCAGATATACAGGGAAACCCGGCGTATCATGAATGAATTTCTCACAAACCAGGCCATTGATGACATTTTGAACCATCCATGGATTCGTATTGGTTTTTCAGCAGCCCGGTGCAAAGGGATCATTGGCTCAAAGCACAGTGTTGTCCAGGCCATTGGTTTAGGACAGGCGTTTACCCTGAATGCAATATCCAGAAAACTTCAGCAGTTTTGTTTTGAACGCGTTCTCTTCCATCATCCCCAATATGACACCAGGATATTTGAGAAAGATCATTTTCCCACAACACCCACCCCCCTTGACCGGGAAAACGTTTCCAAAGCAATTCTGGCATCAGGGTCCATCCCCATGGTCATGGCGGGCGTGACGCATATTGCAGGTGCACCTGTGGGAACTTACCGGGACGGCGGACTTCTGGATTACCACCCGGCGTTTTCCTTAAACCCTGAACAGACTGGTTTTATCCTGTATCCACACTTTTATACGGAACTGACCCCTGGGTGGTTTGATAAAAATTTCCCCAAACGAAGGATTAAAGGCAGGGCCGTGGACCGGATGATTCTTCTGGCTCCGTCTCCCGGATTTGTTTCCACCCTGCCCTTTGGCCGCATCCCGGACCGCCGGGATTTTATCCGGTTCATGGGCAGGGATAATGAAAGAATCCAGGCATGGAACAAAGCCGCGGATATGTGCAGGGTGTTAGGGGACGAATTCATGGACGCTGCGGAAAACGGTTCCATCAGGGACAAAGTCAGAAAAATTGATTAAAATTATATAACAACCATGGGCTGAAATAAGCGCCGCAGGCGCGATCACCTCTTGATTCTTGTCTCTTGTTTACCCCTGTTCCTCATTGGCTTTTAAAATATCCAGGATTTCGTCAATTTTTTCCTGGGCATCACGGGCCTCCAGAGTGCATCCGCCGGCCCCGCAATGTCCGCCGCCCCCATATTGGGCAAGCATGGATCCCACATTCACCCGGCAGTTACGATTAAAAATGCTGTGCCCAACACTGACGAGAACCTGTTTTTTATCCTTCCCGGCATACCGTATCTTTACACTGGCAATGGCGTCTGAAAACAGGGAGTAGGTCAAAAAACGGTTGCCCGAAGGGACTTTTTCAAGGCTTCTGAAATCGGTCACGGAAACACAGCCATTCATGGTGGTATAAGTTTTCAGGTAATCTTTAAATGCCTTATTTTCCGCAATCACCTCACGGCACCGGCGGTCCACCTCGGGGTCCTTTAATATGGATTTAATATCCGCTTTGCCAAGCATATCCACCAGACGCTCCCAATAAGGGATATCCTGAAAATCATCATTTTTAATGGTCATGGACAAAATCAGATAAGGATAGTCTTCAGGCCTCTTGACCTGTTCCCGTGTCAGATCCGCAGAATCAATCATGTCGGTCTGCTCCACCAGTTCATCAAACCGGCTGTCCAGAAGGTTTTGGGCTTTATAATAGTTATAGATAACACCTGCGGCGGACGGCGCAATGTCAAAAGCCCCGGGCACGTCCTGGTCGGGTTTATTGGAGATATGGTGATCAAACCATAAAGAGGCATTGGGATGCCAGGGAAGGTTGGCAAGGATGTCACCATCCTGGACATCAGCGGTGCCCGACTGAATGGCATTAGGCTCTATCCAGTGTATCGGTAAAGACGGTCCCAGGGCTTGGCGCAGAAGGACTGCGCAGACAATACCGTCAAAATCAGGACGGGTAACGATTCTCATGGTATTTCCTTTTATGATGGTTGTTCAACTACACCGGTAACGATCCGGTTCAATTTTTCAGATGCCTTTGCTGCAGTCTCAACCACAGCCTCCAGAGTCGTTTGCTCAGGCGCATCAGGGTCATTAATATTGGTAATCAGGGAAATCCCCAGAATTTTCATACCGGCATGAACCCCGGCAATGGCCTCCATGACCGTAGAAAAGCCCACCGCATCAGCGCCGATAGTTTTCAAAAACCTTGTTTCCGCAGGCGTTTCAAGGCTTGGCCCCAGAAGACCTGCATAAACCCCGGAGTGTAATTGGATTTTTTTCTGAGCAGCAACCCCAATGGCACGTCGTCCCAAATCCGGGTCATATACCCGGGTCATATCCGGAAACCGGAGGCCAAAGGATTCCTCGTTCGGACCTGCAAGGGGATTTTTTCCGGTAAGGTTGATATGGTCCCGGATGAGCATAATATCTCCGGCACTGAAATCCAAATTAATACCGCCGGCTGCATTGGTAAGGATAAGCAGCGGGACCCCGAGGGCCTGAAGCAGCCTTACCGGAAACGTGACAAGCTCCGGGGAATACCCCTCATACAGATGTATCCGGCCCTGAAAAACAAGAATATCCCTGCCGTTAAGACTACCCTGGACAAGACACCCCTTGTGGCTGTCCACCGTGGCCCTGGGAAAATGGGGCAGTCCCGCATAGGGGAACACCTGGTGGACCACAAGATCAGTCAAGCTATCGGAAAGGCCTGTACCCGTGATCATACCGGCAACAGGCGGCACCTGCATGCGTCCCTGTATAAATCGTGCACATTCCTGGACTTTATTGACAAATGATATAGACATAACCGATTCTTATCCTTGGGCTCCGTTGCCGGACATGGTCACAAACGATTTCATGACCCAGCCATAGGTGTTATCAGGAAGTCGGACATAATACCAGTTAGGTGAACTGTCCTGAACAATTAAAACATTGCCCAAATAGGTTTGATTTAAGACAGCATAATTTATTCCCGGACCGGACCGGACATTAAGAATTTTGGCCGTTACCACGACCTGGGCTCCGGGAATCGCCGGATTCACTGATACGGCAGGGGGGGTATGCACAACGGTTGTTGTCTGGGTAGGAACTTGTACCACCTGATATCCGGCAGGCACTCTTCGATAATACACATCGTCATACACATAATAGGTTAATCCCCCGATCAAAACCGTAAGAGCAGCAGCCGGAAGACTGTAGGAAACGATACCTATGGGCGGACGCACCCAGAAATACCCTTTAGGTCCATGCCTGTAATAGTGACCTCTGTGGAAAAAATATTTATTTCCACGGTGCTTGATCTTTTGGCCGCCCGGCGGAACATGCTTGAAAACCGGACCGGGCTTTTTCCCGGAACCGTGTTTTCCTCTGTGACCGTGACCGTCCCGGAAATCAGATTTTGCCCCCGGTTCTGCCAGAACTGCGGTCGACAGGATGGAGGTTAAACCAAAGCAAACAAGCAAAATTAGGGTTGGGAACTTCAAATACCTATTTTTCATTTTATTCTCCTGATGAACCCCTCAGATTAAATATTGATCTTTGGATCCGGTAACACATCCATGCCTTAAGCTGGGATTGGTTCTAAGATCGGCCGCTGTAGGGGCAGGCCACCGTGCCTGCCCTAACGAGGGCAACCACAGGGGGATTGCCCCTACAAAAAATGGCCGACAATAGAATCAAGCCCCTTAAGCTTAAATCAGCCCTTTGGCAGCAAGGGAAATATGCAAAAAACACACCACCTAAAAAAACCAGATAGCTTCAAACAACTTGGCTTATGGTATCATAATTTTATAGACAATGCAGTCTCCAAAAAAATCCGAGACAGATTCTTTTAAAATTTTAGAGCCTGTTTCAATGCAGAAAAATTTGTAACCTTAAAATTACAAATTTTTCTGCAATGCCGCTGATGCAGAACATCACGCCCAAGCATGCCGATCATCTGTGCATCCATATCCCCAAAGGATCAGTTCACCATTGGGCCTCATCTGAATTCCTGAAACTGATCAATGGCGGTTCGGTCATATCCCTTGCCGGAAACAAGAAGCTGTTTTGTATACTGTTCACTGATCGCACCGCTTTTAAGCTGACTGCAGGTTATGGTCTCAACGGTTTTTCCACGATTCATTACCATCAGCCGATTGCACATATGGGAGACCACGGCAAGATCGTGACTGACAAGGATATAGGTCAAGTTCTTTTCCCTGCGGATATCCTGGAATAGATTAAGCACCTCGGCCTGGATGGATACATCCAGGGCAGATGTGGGTTCATCAAGCAGGATAATTTCAGGATCAAGGATAAGGGCACGGGCCACAGCCACCCGCTGGCGCTGCCCTCCGGAAAGCTGGTGGGGAAAACGAAACCGGAATTTCGCGCCCAGCCCCACCTCGTCAAGCACACGCGCCACCCGGAGGTTGGCATCCCCAAGCCGGTGTATCTTCACTGGTTCCTTCAATGTCCGGTCAATGGTATGCCTGGGATGAAGAGAACTGTAGGGATCCTGGAAAACCATCTGGACTTTGCGGTAAAACGCCATATTCCTTGCCTGGGTCAACCTGACGCCGTCAATTTCTATACGCCCTTTCCAATGGGTCAAAAGCCCTGAAATACAATTAAGGACCGTTGATTTGCCGGACCCGGACTCCCCCACCAGGCCGAAACTTTCTCCTTTTTCCACTGTAAACCCAACATTTTTTACCGCATGGTTGCGGGTTTGACCATGACCAAAAAAGACATTTAGATTCTTGACGGCAATCATGACGCAGCCTCCCCGTGAAAGCGTCCGGGCGCCGGCTTAAGCCAGGTATCATCCCGGACAAATGTGGGCAGACGATCCTGGGTGCCGTCTATTTTAGGCAGACAGGCAAGCAATCCTTGTGTGTACGGATGATTTGATTTATGAAGATTACCTGCATCCACCACTTCCATGATTTGTCCGCCGTACATAATGATCACCCTGTCGCAAAACGAGGATACAAGCGCCAGGTCATGGGAGATAAAAATAAGGCCCATGCCCCGTTCACTGACCAGATCATCCAGGATAGCAAGGACCTGAAGCTGCACCGTAACATCAAGGGCGGACGTGGGTTCATCGGCAATAAGCAGACTGGGCTTAGGAATAAGCATCATGGCAATCATAATTCTCTGGCCCATGCCCCCGGAGACTTCATGGGGATAAAGGCCGTAGACCTGCTCCGGGTTCCTGATCCTGACCGCGTTAAGCATATCCAACGTCTTTTGCCGGGCCTGCTTTTTTCCGGCTTTATGGTGAATGGTATAGGCCTCTCGGATCTGCTCTCCCACGGTTCTTACCGGATTCAGGGAGTACTTTGGATCCTGCATGACCATGGAGATCTCCATGCCTCTGATTTGTCGCATCTGTTTTTCGGAATAGTTCAGAAGATTCCTGCCCTTGAAGGTAATATCCGATGCCCTGACCCTGGCATAGGGCGGGAGCAGACGCAGGACAGCCCGACCGGTCACGGACTTTCCGGAACCGGACTCTCCCACAATGCCTATTTTTTCCCTGCCCATGGAAAAGCTTACGTTGTTGACAGCACAAACCTCCCCCTTGGGAGCAGGAAAGCCCACGGACAGACCATGCACCGCAAGCAATGGGGCATTCCCGGTCATCAGTTGTCACTCCTTGGATCAAGGACTTCACGAAGCCCGTCCCCCAGAAGGTTGAATGCAAGGCTGACAATAAAAATGGCAGTCCCGGGCATGGTGATCAGCCACCAGTGGTCGATGATATACGTTCTTCCACTGGATGTCATAGCCCCCCATTCCGGAGAGGGCGGCTGGGCACCCAGCCCTAAAAACCCAAGGCCTGCGGCGGTGAGGATGATCCCTGCCATATCCAGGGTGACCCGGATAATCAGAGACGGCAGGCAAAGGGGCATGATATGACCTACAATAATCCTTAGGGCACTTGCGCCCTGCAGCCTGATGGCTTTTATGAAATCGCAATTTCTGATGGTGATGGTCTCTGCCCGGGCAATTCTGGCGTAGGGTGGCCAGGAGGTAATGGAGATGGCAATGATGGCGTTTTCAATGCCTGGGCCCAGGGCGGAAACAAAGGCCAGGGCCAAAATAAGTTTGGGAAACGCCAGAAAAATGTCTGTGATGCGCATGAGTATCGTGTCAATGATTCCGCCGAAATATCCTGCACCCGTGCCCACAAGGATTCCCACAGGTGCAGCAATGATGGCCACAAGACCGATGACGTAAAAAGTCAGGCGAGAACCCCAGACAATCCGGGAAAAAATATCACGGCCCATCTCGTCGGTACCAAAATAGTGGGTAAAGGACAATGGTTGAAGACGGTTGCCGATGTTGGTTTCCACCGGATCATAAGGCGCAATGACAGGGGCAAGCACCGCAATGACAACTAAAACCCCAATTATCAGCAGGCCCAGAACCGCCAGCCGGTTTTTCATAAATGCCAGAAGTCCCAGATAAGCTCTGCCGGCCCAGGCCTGGAAAGCGGAGGTCGGCGTATCTGCCAGAAGCCATTCTTTCATGCCGCCTGTTTTTAATGCTTGGTGTGTCATCATATAAATATCATTGGGGCAACTTAACGGGCCCTTGGGTCCACCACTTTGTATAAAAAGTCGGAAAACAGGTTAATCCCCAGAAATATGGCACCCACAACAATGGTGCTGCCTAACACCGCATTCATGTCGGCGTTGAGCAGGGAATTGGTCAGATACAGGCCCAGGCCCGGCCAGGCAAAAACGGTTTCCGTTAACACCGAGCCTTCCAGCAGAGTTCCGAAACTAAGGGCAATAACGGTAATCAATGGGATGGCGCAATTGCCTAAGGCATGCCCCCATATCACTCTCCATTCCTTGACGCCTTTGACCCGGGCAGTAAGAATATACTCCTGGCGAAGCTGCTCAATCATGAAGGACCGGGTCATTCTTAACAGATATGCCGAGGAATAATACCCGAGAAGGGATGCCGGAAGAATCAGATGATACACGGCGTTTCTGAAAATCTCCCACTCTCCGGCAACAATACTGTCTATGGTCAACATGCCGGTGACAGGCGTCACAATGCCCTCATAAAAGAAGGCCACCCTGCCGGGGCCCGGCAGCAGGTCAAGCCGGACATAAAAAAGCATCAACGCCATGAGCCCAAGCCAGAAAATGGGAAGGGAGTGGCCAAACAAGCCGATGACACGCGTGACATGGTCCAGAAAGCTGCCTTGCTTTACCGCCGAAAAGACGCCAAGGGGAATGCCCACCAGAATACCGATGATCGTGGCCGTGCCGGCCAGTTCAAAGGTAGCCGGAAAAACCCTTAAAATATCGTCAATCACAAGATTGGCGGTCAGCACGGATGTGCCCAAATCCCCTGTGACCACATTGCCGATATAGATCAAAAACTGTTTCCACAGGGGCAGGTGCAGCCCCATGGCAATGCGGGCTTTTTCGTAAACCTGGGGGGAGGCTTTGTCTCCAACCACGGCCAGAACCGGATCAATGGGAACAATCCGGCCAATGAGAAAGGTGATCAGCAAAAGGCCTAAAAATGTGGTTGCCACCATCACCAGTATACGGACCGTCTGCTTCAGCGTTCGGATCAGTCTTGTTCTTGTCAGCACTTCACACGTATTATTTGGTCGTGTATTGATAAAAGTTACTGTCAAAACTTGGGCCCAAAATAAAATTTTTAACATTGGCCCTTTCAGCCACAACTTCAATATCCTGGAACATAATGACAAAAGGAGATATCCGCTGGTGTTCCTGCTGGAGATCCAGATACATCCGGGCGCGTTTGGCCGTATCTCTCTCCAGCACCGCCGCATCCGCTTTCTTGGTCATTTCCGGGATATCCCAGGCATTTCTCCAGGCCAGGGATTTGAATTTTGCGTCATCCGAGTTGTCCGGATTCCGGGCAAAGGTGTCTGCATTGGTGTGCGGATCCATATAGTCCGGTCCCCAGTCTCCGATATAGATGTCGTGCCGGCGGGCGCGGTATTTGGTCAGGGTCTGCTTGCCGTCTCCGGGAATAATTTCAACTTTTATACCGGCTTTGGCAAAGGTGGATTGGATGGAAAGGGCCATGGAGGTGACGGGTTCGGCACTCCTTGTGTCCATGGTGATGGTGAAGCCGTTTTCAAGACCGGCTTTTTTTAAAAGTGCCTTTGCCTTTTCAATATCAAGGGAAAAAGGCGTTTCTTCCAGTGCGCCCAAAAATCCCTTTGGCAAAAAGGCCTGATGGCGGGTGGCCTTACCACTGAGGATGGTTTGTTCCATACCTTTATAATCAATCAGATACTTAAGTGCCTGGCGCACCTCGGGTATCTTGAGATACTTGTTTTTCTGGTTCAGTCCCAGGTAATAGACCCTGCCTTTGGCCCTTTTTTGGATTTTTATATCTTCGTTCTTTTCCAGACTTTTCAAATCATCCGCAGTCAGGTTTCTTGCCATATCAATGTCGCCTTTTTCGAGCAGCATGCGCTGGCTGGCAGATCCGACAATATGGCGGATGATGATGCGTTTCAATTTGGGCGCATCCCCCCAGTAATTTTTATTGGCATCCAGCATTATAATTTCCGATGCCTTCCAGGTTCTTAATGTATAGGGCCCGGAACCGGCATACCCGGTCTTAAGCCAGCCATAGCCAAGATCACCCTCTTTTTCATGGGCCATTACCTCTTTTTTATCCACAACAGACCCGGCTGTTGAGGTCAGGCAGTAGAGAAAAAAGGTGGGGGCGTAGGCCTGGTCCACAATGATTTTCACCGTATAATCATCCAGCTTGGTGATGGTTTTTTTCACGTTTTCAGGCGTAAATCCAAACTGGGTTAGAATAAAGGCCGGCGACTTGTCAAGCAAGACAACACGGCGAAGGGAAAAGACGACATCGTCGGCTGTCAGTTTGTTGCCCGAGGCAAAGGTGACACCTTTCCTGATTTTAAATGTGTAAGTCAAACCGTCATCTGAGGTATCCCAGCGTTCAGCAATGCCCGGATATATCTCACTGACATTGTCAACATTATAGTTAATCAGGCGGTCGTATGCGTTGGCAGCACATTCGGCACTGGCAAATTCAAAAATTTCAGCCGGATCCAGGGAGATAATCTCATCAATATTAAACGCCATGACAAGGGTATCTTTCGGGGTTGACGCCTGGGCTGTCAGTATCACAAATAAAGACAGGGCAAAAACAAACAGGAACAGCTTTTTCACTTTTTCTCCTTCAAATATTTTTTCCGAGGGACGTGCCTTCGGATCTTAAGTCCCGGCAGGCCTGCATGATCCGGTCAGCCATGCCCCGTTCAGCTTTTTTGCCCCAGGAGCGGGGATCGTACACTTTTTTGTTGCCCACTTCCCCTTCAATTTTAAGCACACCATCATAATTTTTCAGCATATGGTCCGCCACGGGCCGGGTATAGGCGTACTGGGTGTCTGTATCCACATTCATTTTAACCACCCCGTAATCAAGGGCCGCGTGGATATCCTTTAATTCAGAACCGGATCCGCCATGAAATACCAAATCCAGCCGGATGTCAGCGCCAAGCGCTTTGGCCACGGCCTCCTGGCCGTCTTTTAAAATTGTGGGTTTGAGCACCACATTACCCGGCTTGTACACCCCATGCACATTACCAAAGGTGGCGGCTAAAAGAAACCTTCCCATGGAGCCCAGTTCCTTTGCAGCCAGCACCATGTCTTCGGGTGTTGTATACAATTTTTCTTTTTCCACACCCGACGTATCATGCCCGTCTTCCTCGCCGCCTACCACGCCGGTTTCAATTTCCAGGATCAAGTCATTGGCCACACAGGCCGCCATAATTTTTTTGGAGGCGGCAATATTTTCAGCCATGGGCAAAGCAGAGCCGTCGTACATATGGGAACTGAACAGATTGGGCAGTCCCTTGGTACGGCGCTTTGCGGTCTCTTCGATCAGGGGCATTAAAAAAGAATCCACATATTCAGGGTGACAGTGATCCGTATGAAGGGCAATATTAACATCATAATAGGCAGCCATGGCATGGGCAAATTCAGCCAGGGCAATGGCGCCTTTATAGGATTGCCCCACCCCCAGGCCGGAGGCAAAACTGCCGCCGCCTGTGGAGACCTGGATAATTCCATCGCTGTTGGCTTCCTTGAATGCCAGAAGTGCGGCATTAATGGTTTCGCTTGAGGTGGTATTAATGGCCGGGTATGCAAACTTGTTTTGTTTGGCGTTATCCAGCATCCGGCAATATTGTTGATAATTAACGATTGGCATGATGCGTCTCCTTATTTAATGGGATTGTCAGGATTGCATCAGGAAAAGGCATAAAACAACAAGACCGATCTCGTTTCTTTTTAAGTACCGGACGATAAAAAAATGTAATTTCCCAAATGCAATTCGAGTATTCAACAATACCTTATTAAAAGGGATTTGAAAATCACCTTTTTTGATCTTAGGTAGTGCCTGAACGAAAACCTGGAAATTTTGTCGAGTACAAGGCGGACGGAAATTTTAACCACAGGCATATATTAAATATTCCGAGGATTAAAATTTCCGCCCAACGAAGTAATCGGCCAAATTTACGGTTTTCGATCGGGCACTAAATTCCGGTTTTACAGATATACAACAGCCGTTATTGCAAAGTTTATATAAATCCAATATGTAATAACCCAACAACGCGATCCGCATCGCAACAAAAGAAAAATGGCGTGAACAAAGCACTTTTTTGAGCCCGGAACCGTTTAGGCCAAATCAGGATAAAACAATTAAGGATAAAACATGATCTGGAAAAAAGAGTTCACTGTTGATGATATGAACCAGTTCAAGGCAAATACAATGATGGGTCATCTGGATATTACGTTTGAAGAAAAAGGGGATGACTTTTTGACCGCATCCATGCCTGTGGACGCACGCACCCATCAGCCCATGGGCATCCTCCACGGCGGTGCCTCGGTGGTCCTGGCCGAGACCCTTGGCAGTTGCGCCTCCCAGATGGTCCTTGAGGAAGGATTTTACAGTGTGGGCCTTGAAATCAAAGCCAATCACATCAAAAGTATATCCCGGGGCCGGGTCACGGGCCGAACCACACCGTTACACATAGGAAGGACCACCCAGGTATGGGACATTGACATTAAAAACGATAAAGGAGAACTGATCTGCGCATCTCGACTGACCATGGCGGTATTAAAACGCAATTAAGCACTTTTGCAATTTTCACGGCAAGGGTGTATACAAAATAGGTGGAACTTAACTAGGAAAAAGGGTTATGGGCTCCTATAAAGCAAGAATGATAATCAAGGAGGCAAAGGAAGAGGCAAGGCGCCGATTTCGCCGCCACCGAAATAAAAATCGGCTGGCCACACCGGGTATCCATAAATGCATCATTGTTCTGGACGGTCTGAAGCCCACCTTTAACATCGGCAAAATATTCAGAAGCGCAGAAGCCTTTGGCTGCCATGAGATTCATCTTATCGGCACGGATTTCTTTGACCCGGCACCTGCCATGGGGGCATTCAAATATGTGCCGGCAAAATTCCACAACAGATTCATCTCCTGTTACGCCGAACTTCTTGAACGGGGATATACCCCCTTTATCCTTGAACCGGGCCGGGGAAATCCGGTGATGGATCTGGACCTGCCTGAAAAAAGCGCTTTTGTGTTTGGCCATGAGGAGTTCGGTATCAGCTTTGAACCGGACTTGTTCCCGGAAGTGAAGCGACTGACCATTCCCCAATACGGACGCTCCCAGAGCCTTAACGTCAGCGTGGCCGCCTCCATTATCCTGTACGAATACACCCGGCAGGTTGCCTGCCGGAATTTGGAAACCCAAGCACCCCACCTTTGTAAGGAAAGAATATGAACGCAGAAAACGTGGCTGCCCACATCATAAACTGGCTGAAAAACTATGTCGACGCATCCGGATTAAAAGGATTCACCATCGGCGTATCCGGCGGGATTGATTCCGCTGTCACATCAACGTTATGCGCAAGGACCGGTTACCCCGTCATCGTCCTGAACATGCCCATCCACCAGGCATCGGATCAGGTCTGCCGATCCAGTGAGCATATTGCCTGGCTGTCCAAAACCTATGACAATGTCACAGGCCACGATGTCAACCTGACGCCGGTGTTTGAACAGGTTAAAACGACCTTGCCGTCAGAGATTCAAGATGGCCTGACCATGGCTAATACCCGGGCCAGACTTCGCATGCTTACCCTGTACTCATTTGCCTCCCACCATCGTATGCTCGTGGCCGGCACCGGCAACAAGGTGGAGGATTTCGGCGTGGGATTTTATACCAAATACGGAGACGGCGGTGTGGACATATCCCCCATTGCAGACCTGATGAAAACCGAAGTATATTCACTGGGCCGCTATCTTGGTGTAAGCCAAGACATACTGTCAGCCCGGCCGACCGACGGACTTTGGGAAGACAATCGTACGGATGAAAGCCAAATCGGCGCATCCTATGAAGAGCTCGAATGGGCCATGGCCTATGAGGCCGGGGACAAAAGCCGGGATATAACAGACCATCAGAAAGAAATCCTGGAGGTATACCGAAAATTCAATCAGGCCAACCGCCATAAAATGGAACCCATTCCCGTGTGTGTTATCCCTGAAGGACTGAAAGTATAACTTTTTTCGGTTCCCTTGATCTCCAATTTGCTTTCCGAAAATCCAGGCTTATACTATATTGTAGCTATGGATGATTTCCGGAATACAAATTTCTGTACCAACGTGATTAAACAGATTCCCCAAATGGGCAGTCTGTTCATGGTCACAATATTTTTTATGTGCCTGCACATTAATTATGCAGCAGCCGCAGACAATCATCCGAAGCCGGGCAAAGCGCCTGACAGAATTATTAGCGTCGGGACAGATCATGATTATCCGCCCTTTGAGTATGTAGATAAACAGGGAACCCCCCAGGGGTTTAATATTGATCTTTTAAAAGCCATAGCCGAGACCATGGGGTTAACCCTGAAAATAACCACAGGCCCATGGAAAGAAATTCGCTCGGCCCTTGAAAATGGTCAGGTCGATATGGTTTCCGGAATGTATTATTCCCCGGAGCGGGATATGAAAGTTGAGTTCAGCGTCCCGTTTATCCTGGTCCATCAATCCATGTTCACCCGGCATGACACAGGCTTTCACAAAATTTCCGAATTAAAAAACCGGGAAATTATTGTCCAGACCGGGGACATCATGCACGATTATGTTCTGAGCAACCAAATCACCTCAAAAATCATCGAGGTCGACAATACCTTGGACGGCATACGTCTGCTGGCATCAGGGAAACATGATGCGGCGCTTCTTCCCAATCTCCAGGGACAATATTTTTTACGAAAATACGATATTACCAACATCAAGGCTGTACAGCCGGTTATTCTAGGTCAAAAATACTGTTTTGCCGTGACGGAAGGGGACCGGGAACTTATTGATATGCTGGACCAGGGATTAAGTATTCTCAAGGCCTCGGGAAAATACCGGGAAATCAGAGAGCACTGGTTCGGTGTTCTGGAAGGCACCAATTACCGGCTTCACTACCGTATTGTGCTGGGCATCCTTTTATGTCTTATTCTGATACTCTTACTCTCCTGGTTCTGGACCTGGACCCTTCGGCGGCTCGTCCGCAAAAAGACCCGGCAACTGGCTGATGAACTGTCCGAACGAAAGCAGGCAGAAAAGGAAAAAGAAGCATTGGAGGACCGGCTGCGACAGGTCCACAAAATGGAAGCCATCGGCACCCTGGCTGCGGGGATTGCTCATGATTTTAACAACATTCTATCCGCCATCGTGGGATATACTCAATTGGCCAGACTGGAAACAAATAGTGAAAGCCGAGCATACAAAGACATGACAGCGGTCCTGGAATCAGCTGACCGCGCCAAAAAACTGATCCGGCAAATATTAACCTACAGTCGGCGCACAAAACAGGAACAGCAAGCAGAACACCTGTCCTTCTTGATCAAGGGGGGGATGCGGTTGCTTAAAACCTCTTTACCCGCAAATGTAGAAATAGTCACCGATCTCCAGGCAAACAATGACCTGATCCTGGCCAACGCCACCCAGATCCACCAGGTGCTTATCAACTTGGTTACCAATTCCGCCCATGCAATCGGCGTTAACCAGGGACGCATCGAGATCCGGTTGCGTAACATCGAACTTACCCAAAAAACGGTTTACGTACCACCGTTGATGCCGGGACACTATGTTGAATTGACGGTGACAGACACAGGCCACGGTATTGACAAGTCCATTCAGGAACGGATTTTTGATCCTTTTTTTACCACCAAGCAGCGTGGTCATGGAACAGGCATGGGGCTTTCTGTGGTACACGGCATTGTCAAGGAACATGGCGGGCATATCCAGGTTGAAAGCAGCCTCAGCCAAGGCACTTCCTTCCGGATCATCTTCCCGGTTTATGTCGGGGCGCAGGTAGAGATTGATGCCCCAGAACCCATCATAGGCGGCAGCGAACGGATACTGTTCATTGACGATGAAAAAGATGTTGTTGATGTATGGGAACGAATTCTAACATCACTGGGATACCAGGTTATCGCATCTGAAAGCCCCCGGAACGCCATGGATCTGTTTCAACAAGCCCCGGAAAAGTTTGACGTTATCATCACGGATCTTGACATGCCGGAAATCAACGGACTTTCACTCATACGGGCAGTTAAGGATATCCGGCCGGATATCCGGATCATTGTCCATTCAGGGATGAAGACGCCTGAATACGAACAGGGCGCTGCAGCCCTTGACATCGCCTGTTTTCTTCAAAAACCGGTCTCAATCGAAAAAATGACCCGGGCCCTGCAAAAATAATCAGCAGATACCCCAAAAAAGTTCAGCAGATAATTTCAACCGGAACCGGAGATTATCCCGTGCTGAGCCATATACCGTAAGTAATCCCGGACACAAGCGTAGAGATAGAAATGGCGGCCACGGCAAGGTCCGGGTCCCCGCCGATCTGTTCTGCCATGATATAGACCAGAGTAGCCGAGGGCGCTGCAAGAACGATCAGGCCCGGAATAAAATCCGACGCAGATATCCCAAACAGTTTAAACAGGACCAACCCCATGGCCGGCATCACCAGAAGCTTTAACACCGAAGTCATCACCACCGAGGAAAAGACCTGCCTGATCTTTTCAAAGGATAGAGAAGCGCCGATCACCAACAGCGCCATGGGAAGGGCCATTCCCTTAAGGATGGTAAGTGACCGGTCCAGGATCACCGGCATGGGCAGCCCCAAAAGGGAATAAACAATGCCTGCCAGGGCAGACAGGATCACAGGATTAGTCATGGCAGACCCCAGGGTTGCGGCCGGACTTGTTCCGCTTCCGGCATCCCGGCTGTAAAACTGTAGCACTGCCACAGCCAGGACATTTTGCAGGATCATGACAAAACCGACAATAATGGCCGCCTTGACAAGGCCCTCGTGCCCCAGGTAATAAAAGGCCACGGCAAGGCCGATATACCCCAGATTGCCATGAAAGGCACTGTGGATAAAGGAACCCTTTGATGCATGTGAAATGTTTGCCGAGCCTGCCACAAGCCAGGCAGCCGGCACAATAAGACATACGACTGCAAGCGTAATCAGGATCACCCCCGGATGAAACTGAGTTTTCAAAGAAGACTTGGCAATGGCGCTGAAAATCATGGCAGGGATGGCAATGAAATATACAAGGCGATTGGCCTGGTGTAAAAAATCCTGGGATAAAAACCCTTTATGCCGGGCAAATATACCCAGAAAAATAATAATAAATATTGGAATGATGGTTGAAATGATGTTCACAAATCCCCGGCCTGTTAAGTTAATGCCCATCCACAAATAGCCTTTTTGCCCAATTCCTTCGTTGGATGAAAATTTTAATCCTCGGAATATTGTATATATGCCTGTGGTTAAAATTTTCATCCGCCTTGAACTTGAACAAAAATGCTTATTTCTGGACAGACATTAAGGTTAAAAATATTTGTGGTTTTTATACGCCTTTTTTCCGGGATTGCAAACAGAGCAGTCCCGGACTTTTTATTTTAATTAACAGGAATATAATTCAGCAATGGAACTGACCTTTACATCCCATTTTTTCTGCTCTTCGGCTTTGGATTAGGCTTTTATGATGGATTTTTCGGCCCCGGTACCGGCGCGTTCTGGACCGGGGCCCTGCTCATTTTCATGGGCATGGACATGACAAAAGCCACCGGCACCACCCGGATCATGAATTTTGTGTCCAATATCACAGCATTGACTCTGTTTATAGCGGGAGGCAATGTACTGTACACCGCAGGGCTGATTATGGCGGCCGGGCAAGTCATCGGGGCCAATATCGGCTCGGGCATGGCCATCAAACGCGGCGCGCCCTTTATCCGGCCCATTTTCCTGACCATGGTATTTTTAACCATTGCCAGATTGACGTATGTTAATTACATCTCCTAACAAGGCTGAGATAGCTGCCAAAAAGAAAATGCAGCCGTTTAAGATTCATTCCAACGGCTGCATTTTTAATGAGCGAACTGATTTTTTGTACTACAAGTTAAAACGTGTCGTTACCGATTCCGCTATTTTCTAATTACCTGCCATCATCGCGTTAATATCTGCTTCAACGTCACCAATGGGCTTGATATCAAATTTTTCAACCAGTACATTCAACACTGCCGGCGAAACAAAAGCGGGCAGCGTGGGACCTAACCGCATCCCCTTAACACCCAGGTGCAGCAATGCCAATAGAACGGCCACGGCTTTTTGTTCATACCAAGCGATATCAAAGGAGATCGGCAGATCATTAATATGATCCAGTCCAAATGCATCTCGCAGTTTCATGGCGATCACAGCCAGGGAGTAAGAATCGTTGCACTGTCCTGCGTCCAGCACCCTTGGAATGCCGCCGATGTCGCCCAAATCGAGTTTATTGTACCTGTATTTTGCACACCCGGCGGTGAGGATCACAGTATCTTTGGGTAATTTTTCAGCAACTTCGGTGAAATAATGTCTGTCTTTCTGGCGGCCGTCGCATCCGGCCATAACGATGAAACGTTTAATAGCACCGGATTTAATTGCATCTACAACCTTATCCGCCAGGGCCAGCACCTGATTGTGTGCAAATCCGCCGACGATTGTACCTGTTTCGATCTCTGTGGGAGGCGGGCACGTTTTTGCAAGTTCAACAATCTTTGAAAAATCTTTGGCGCCGCCGGCTGTTCTGTCCGGAATATGCGTTGTGCCTGGATAGGAAACAACACCAGTCGTAAAAACCTTATCCTGATATGTATTTTTCTTTTTAATGGGGATAATGCAGTTGGTGGTCATCAGGATGGGGCCGTTAAAGGTTTCGAAATCTTCATTCTGGTGCCACCAGGAGCCGCCGTAATTGCCTTTCAGGTGATCGTATTTCTTAAATGCAGGATAATAATTGGCAGGCAGCATTTCCCCATGGGTATACACATCAACGCCCGTACCTTTTGTTTGCACCAGCAATTCTTCCATGTCTTTCAGGTCGTGGCCGGAAATCAGAATACCGGGGTTTGTACCCACACCGAGATTGACTTCCGTTATCTCCGGGTTGCCGTAGGCCTGGGTATTGGCCTGGTCCAAAGCCGCCATTGTAGTCACAGCCATTTCACCGGCTTTCATGACCATAGCGACCATTTCATCAACACTCAGATCCTGGGTGGTGGAGGTTAATGCCTCATAAATAAAATTCCAGATCTCATCTTTAGTGACACCAAGAACAGCGGCATGATCGGCGTAGGCACAGATACCTTTCAGGCCGATAACCAGAAGCTCCCGGAGAGATCTGACATCTTCATTTTCAGTGGAAAGAACACCAACGGTTTCTGCTTTGGCTTGAAATTCCGAAGTATCATTCGAAAACCACGTCGCACAATCATGAAGATCTGACCCGACCTTATCTTTAACGCTATCGAACAATTCCTTTTTGACTGCCTGGGCACGAATAATCCAGATTTCTATATCTTCATCATTAAAATTGGCATTTGTAATCGTCGTAAACAACCCTTCGGCGATAAATTTCCCATTGGCCGTTGGGACATCCAGACCTGCCGTTTTTGCTTTTTGCGCAAGGACGGCAATCCCTTTTAAATTATAAATCAACAAATCCTGAAGATTTGCCGTACTTCCCTTTTTCCCACAAACACCATTAATGGTACAGCCTTGATTTTTAGCGGTTTCCTGACATTGAAAACAAAACATATACAGACCTCCTTTTTATTAATTAACTGCTGAATAATTCCTTACGTCGCAGGTACAATATACGATTTTAAAAGTGCAAAAACCTTGATCTGGATCAATTTACATTTTTTCTTTCCAAACTGCCATTCTATTTGCTATTGCTAATCAACCAGATGTAAGCAATATTTTTTTTGTCATATTGACAAAAGCAGGGGTGCCTTGCTTTTGCCAGGATTGTTCAATTTTAAAGCCACAAGGAGGCGATCAAATGAATGCATTGTTGATCATGGTTCTTGCCTTTGCAGGTTATTTAATCATGTACAACCTGTACGGCAGATTTATTGGGAATAAAATATTTAAGCTGACCCAGGGGGGGACCACCCCCAGTGTCGAGCTGGAGGACGGGATTGACTACGTTCCCACAAAAAAGGAGGTCATCTTTGGCCACCATTTTACCTCCATCGCCGGAACCGGTCCCATTGTCGGTCCGGCTGTCGCCATTATCTGGGGCTGGGTGCCGGCCCTGATCTGGATTTTTGTGGGCTCCATCTTCATGGGCGCGGTTCACGATTTCGGCGCATTGATTATTTCCATGCGCAACCAGGGCAAATCCATTGCCGATTACACGGCCAAATACGTGAATCCAAGGACCCGGATTTTCTTCTTCCTAATCGTTTTTCTTGAACTGTGGATCATTATCGCCATTTTCGGCCTCGTGATTGCGGTAGTTTTTGCCATGTATCCGGCATCGGTTTTTCCGGTCTGGTGCGAGGTGGCCATTGCCCTGTATCTGGGTCACGCCATTTACAAACAGGGCAAAAGCATTATGACCTGGTCCATTATCGCGGTTATTCTCATGTACCTCACGGTGTATATCGGGGTCTTCATTCCCATTAAAATGCCGGCCGTGGCCGGAATTCCGTCCACTGGGGTCTGGACCATCATCCTGCTGATTTACGCCTTTATCGCTTCCACATTGCCTGTGACCACACTGCTGCAGCCCCGGGATTTCATCAACTCCCACCAGCTGCTCATCGCCATGACCCTGCTCGTCCTTGGGGTTGTTTTTTCTGCATTCGGGGGAAATCTTGAAATCGTGGCCCCGGCTGTCCAGGCTACCCCGGCCCAGGCCCCGCCCATGTGGCCTTTCCTGTTCATCACCATTGCCTGCGGCGCCATTTCAGGCTTTCATTCCCTGGTTTCATCCGGCACCTCAGCCAAACAGGTCCGGGACGAGACCGACTCCCTGTTCGTGGGCTACGGCTCCATGCTCATGGAAGGCGCCCTGGCCACGCTGGTTATCATTGCCGTGTCTGCCGGTATCGGCATGGGCTATGTGACCAAATCCGGCGAAACCCTGGTGGGCGTTGCCGCCTGGACCACCCATTACTCTTCCTGGGCGGCTGCGGCCGGCCTGGGCTCCAAAGTGGGGGCCTTTGTGAACGGTTCCGCCAATATGATCGCCTCCACCGGCCTTCCCAATGCCGTTGCGGTTGTGATCATGGGGGTATTCGTGGCATCCTTTGCCGGTACCACCCTGGATACGGCCACCCGGATCCAGCGTTACATTGTGGCTGAGCTGTTTACCACATTTAAAATGAACTTTTTGACCGGAAAATACATTGCCACCTTTGTCGCCGTGGGTACGGCCCTTGCCCTGGCTTTTGCCACGGGCGCCGGCGGCAAAGGAGCATTAATGCTGTGGCCGCTGTTCGGCGCAGTGAACCAAACCCTGGCAGGACTTGCCCTGATCATCATTACGGTCTATCTGAAAACCAAAGGCGGGATAAAGTGGATCATCTCCGGCATCCCGGCCGTTCTTATGATGTTCATGACCATCTGGGCTCTGGTGCTCAACCAAACCAAGTTCGGTACCCAACACAACGCCCTGCTCCAGGTCGTTAACGCCATCATCCTGGTTATTGCGGTATGGATTGTGGTGGAAGGGAGCATCAAGTTCTTCTCCGTCTCATATGACGAAAGTTCTTCTCTATCTCAGATGACGGAAAGCTGATCTTTAACCGACAGGGGCCCCTTACAGGCCCCTGCCGCTTTTTGCATGGAAGGTTGACAGATTGCTTATGACCCAGCGTCTGAAAAAACATTATTTGATTCTGCTGATGCCGGCCCTTGTCCTTTTTGGCGCTCTGGGCGCCGCCCAGGCCCTGGGAATGACAGTGCCGGGGCAGTTTAAGGTGTCAGGCTCTATTCAGTCGAGCATCTTTGTCCTGGCTTCGGTTACCGCCATTGCAGGCCCGCTTCTGGTGCGTACCCTGTTTGCCCATTCCCTTCGGAATCAAAAAACCGTTGAAAAAGAGGCGTTCATGCGATTCCAGCAGCGTATCCTGAATCTGGGGCTTGCCACGCCTTACCTGGCTTTCATGGCGGTGCTGTATGAATTTCCAAAGCTGTTTTCAGCCGGCATCGCACTCATGGCGCTGTACGCGGCGTATTATTATTTTCCGTCTGAAAAACGAATCCAATTTGACTGCCGTATTTTCAGGGTGACTCCATGAAAAAGGGCCTGAAAATTCCGGCGCTGATCCGGCGCGTAAAACAAGGGCTGATCCGGCTCTGGGAGTCTGCGGACGAGGTGGCCAGGAACAAGGCCGTCACCAGCATTGAAGCCGAGCTGGAGGAACTGGAGTATATTTTTGCCCTCCTGGTTCAAGGGTCTTTTGTGGGGATGCCCTCCCCGCCGGTACAGATCAGCATGGATCTTTTGCCCCATATGGAAGCGGACTTAACCCTTCTGCTTGAAAGGATGAACACGTCAAACGAGCCCATTTCAAGGCTTTTTTCCGTGTTTGATGTTTCGTAAAACCAATGACTGTTAAAACACTTTTTTTTCTTGGAAAAGGCGGAACCGGAAAATCAACGGCCTCGGCCCTGGTGTCGCTGGTACTCATGCAAAAGGGTAAAAAGGTCCTTCTGGCCTCCTTTGACGACGCCCATAACCAGGGGGATATTTTCCAGGAAACCTTTACGGATAAGGCCTGTACTCTGGGGCCCTGCCTTGAGGTGTTGCAGGTTGACCGGGACAAGGAGATCCAGGCCTATCTTGCCAAAACCGCCGACCGGGTCAAGGCCGGTTATACCTACCTGACTGCTTTTAACCTGGACAACTATTTCGATATTCTTAAATTTTCTCCGGGCATGGAGGAATATGCTCTGGTTACGGCCTTCATGGGGCTTTGGGACCGTTACAACGCCTATGATTACCTGGTGATCGATATGCCGCCCACAGCGCTGTCCATGCGTTTTTTTAACCTGCCCGCGCTCTCTTTGACCTGGGTGGAGCATCTTGAAAAGCTTCGCAAAGAAATCAATGACCGCAAAGAGATCATCTCCCGAATCAAATTTGCGGGCAAAGCGTTTGAACGGGACCGGATTTTAAAGCGGATTCATGAGATCAAGGCCGATTATCTTCACATGAACACGATTTTCAACGATCCGGCCCAGGCTTCTTTTTACGCGGTGGTGAATGAGGACCGGCTCTCTGTGGCGGAAACCGGTCGGATCATTGAACAGTTGGCGGGGCTGTCCATCTCTTTAAAGGCCGTGATCTGCAACAACCGGGGCACCACCACGGGAACGGGCGACCAACCCTTTGAAGACCACTTCCCCTCCCTTCCAGTGGGAAAAATACCCTTTTCAGAATCACCGCTCATCGGCATGGATGCCCTTCAGGCCCATATCCGGGCCCATGACCTTCACTTTGACCGGTTGGTTTAAAAATTCTTGATGAATTGATCTGCTTCTTGAATGGATGCTCCCATGTCCCGGATCAGGCGGTCCACATCGCCTTCGATGGAGACCACTTCCCGGCCTAACGCACCGACAGCCTTGGCATTCAGATTATGCTTAAGGTAAAGCACATAATCATTGAGTTTGGTTAGGACCGGATCCATGGCTGTTTTGGACCTGTCCATGGCTGTTTTAAGCTTTGCATATCTGATTTTGGCATCTGCAAGGGATTGGCGGCTTGCTGATTTTAACTTTGTGTCCCTGATCTCATTGATTTCAACTTTCCATTCGGCAAACAGATCCGTGGCAAGGGTGTTTACCTGGCCCATGCGCTTCCTTATGGTTTCGGCCCTGTCCTCGCAGTCCTCATAAGAGGCTTTTAACCGGTCATAAAAGGTCTCAAGTTCCCCTCCGTCCAGGTTGTAAAGCTCCCTGATTCTTGTCAGGGCATCTTTAAACTCTTCCTGGGCTTTGGTCTGATCGTTTTTAACATCCTCTACCCGGTCCTTGAGCAGGTGGCGTTTTTCCTTGCCTACTTTTTCCATGGCCGCATAATAAGCCGGGGCACAGCCTGTCATGGGCATGATCAGGGCAAAAATAAAGAACAGGGTAAACCCAATGCATACAGTGCTTTTTTTGATCATTATTGTATTCTCCATAAATTTTACGATATCATAACGCTACAATGTCATAACGTCAAATCAGGTGTCCCCCGATTACAGATTCCCTGCCCTTCATTGCCTTTTGACCCCCGGCCCGGAATGGGATAGGATGGCCTGCCATGGAAGAAAAAATAAAAATCATAGAACAGGGACAAGGCTGGATCTGCCTGGAAAAGCCCGGGGGCATGAGTGTCCATAACGATCCGGGCAGGGATATGATCTCCGGACTTCAAAAAGAATTGGGCCCCGGCAGCACGGAAATACTCCAGCCTGTGCACCGCCTGGATAAAGAGACCTCGGGACTGCTCCTTGTGGCCACGGACCGGGACTCCCTGACCTACCTATCGAATCTTTTTGCAGGGGGGAAAGTGACAAAACGCTATAAAGCCCTGGTCCACGGCCATTTTGAACAGGCCCGGGGATCCTGGGATACTCCCCTGACCAAATCCGCCGGTGGCAGAGCCGATCCCCGGGGCCGGGGAAAACGAACCAAAGCCCTGACCCGCTATAGAGTCCTGGACCAGTCCCGCCATTATACCCTTCTGGACATTGAATTGTTCACCGGCCGCAAGCACCAAATCCGACGCCACGCCAAACTGGCAGGGCATCCGGTCGTGGGCGATCCCCGGTACGGCTCCCCCAGAGCCCTTGAATTCTTAAAAACCCAAAAGCAGTTCAACGCCATGGGCCTGCACGCCTGTTTCCTCAAGTTCAGGGACAAGGGCAGGATTGTCACCCTGGAGCTGCCGGATATGCCCTCGGAAGTTGCACGACTGTTTGAAGAGGACAGAGCATGATGTTTCCGGTTAGGTTCAGCGATTGGTTATAACCTAAAAGATGGTTTAAGCTGCATTTGAGCTGAAAACTTGTACCTCTTTTTCAAGACGATCTGCCAGCAAATCCTCAGTTACTTCAAGATCAAATCGGGTTTGGAGATTTAACCAAAATTGCGGCGCTATTCCAAAAAATCGACCTAAACGCAATGCTGTATCAGCTGAAATCGAACGCTTTCCATGAACAATTTCGTTAATCCTTCTTGGCGGTACGCTTATGTCTTTGGCAAGTCGATATTGACTGAGGCCCATTGGCTTAAGGAATTCCTCAATAAGGATTTCACCAGGATGAATGGGAGGAAGTTTTTTATTTTTCATTTTTGCCCCCTAATGGTAATCTGCAATTTCAACATCGTATGCATCACCGGCTTTCCATTTAAAACAAATTCGCCACTGATCGTTGATGCGGATGCTATGTTGTCCTTTCCGGTTACCTTTTAATGCTTCCAATCTGTTACCAGGCGGAACGCGTAGAGCATTTAATCCCGTAGCTGCATCCAAAACAACCAATTTCCTGCGTGCAAGATGCTGAATATTTTGGGACAATTTTCTGGAAAGAAGTCTATTGAAAATCTTTTCAGTTTCTTTATCCCGGAAAGTTTTAATCATGAAAACATATTAACGCGGTTCGTTAATAACGTCAAGCGTTAAGCTTAAAATATGAAATTATTGGATAGATCAACATGGTGGCATTTAGATTATTTTATGTTTTACGAGGTGGTTATAATCGCAGTGCTGACCGGCGCTGTGCGCAAATCAAACAAACGATAGTTTGATTGATCGGTGTGCAGTGACCGGTCCAGGATTTCCAAGCCGGCAGACCGAGAACAAACAATTGATAAAAACAGTCGTCTATGCCCTATTTATGTGATGTCCCCCGAATTTATCGGACATCAGTCCCGAAATCCTTTCCAGTGATTGATTAAATATCAAATAGTTTGTTCTTTTTTACGTAATCTGTAAATTCTTTTGACCATGGAAAATCAATGGTCATTTCTTGAGGATCATTGAGTCGTAGTGCGCAGTACTCAAAATCCAAGGTTTGTGTATATAATTGGGATGCTAAAGGCGTGTTTAGCATCCCATCAATTGGAGGTGTTGTATCTGAGATAGTAATTTCCAACACCTTAGCCCAGGGTATTAATACTGAAGAAGTGAACCAGCTTAGTGGTATTGTGTCTGAGAAAACAACTCCTTGTAAGGAAGGGGATACTTTTTGTGTTCGAATTTGATAGGCCTTGTTGGTTGAGAAGCAACACTTGCCTATTAAATACTCAGGGAAGCTAAGCTGAAAGTTCATTTGAATTTTTGTAGAAAGTCTGTATCTATTTTTAATACTCCGCCAAATATGTTTAACATTCATAATAGACTCTCAATCAGAGTGAAGGGGTTGATGAAAAATTTTAAAATTACCATGATATTTAACACACATGAACATCTGCGGCTTGTCCGTCAGCATGTTCGTGGTTAGTTTTAAGTAAACTGTCCCCCGAATTCCGGGACTGCTCCTTGTGGCCACGGACCGGGACTCCCTGACCTACCTCTCGAATCTTTTTGCAGGGGGGAAAGTGACAAAACGCTATAAAGCCCTGGTCCACGGCCATTTTGAACAGGCCCGGGGATCCTGGGATACTCCCCTGACCAAATCCGCCGGTGGCAGAACCGATCCCCGGGGCCGGGGAAAACGAACCAAAGCCCTGACCCGCTACAGGGTGCTGGACCAGTCCCACCATTACACCCTTCTGGACATTGAATTGTTCACCGGCCGCAAGCACCAAATCCGACGCCACGCCAAACTGGCAGGGCATCCGGTCGTGGGCGATCCCCGGTACGGCTCCCCCAGAGCCCTTGAATTCTTAAAAACCCAAAAGCAGTTCAACGCCATGGGCCTGCACGCCTGTTTCCTTAAGTTCAGGGACAAAGGCGGGACCGTCACCCTGGAGCTGCCGGATATGCCCCCGGAAGTTGCACGACTGTTTGAAGAGGACAGAGCATAGACTTGCAGCCGCTTTTTGCATGATTCAAATAAAGATTCAATATCAACCCATTTTATATTTCCACTGACAGGCCGCGCAAAAATTTGCTCCAAAATTTTTTTGGTGTTTTCGCTTCATGAAGATTGGGAAGGTCAGCTTTTTCATAATTTATTGAATCGCTTTATATTTTTTAATTTCAGTACATTCCACAAGATACCCCAGGGTCTTTGCAGTAAAAACTTTTCCCCTTGTGGCCAAAATCATTTTTTTCATATCTTCCCTGCGAACCCCAAAACCGCGTCCTCCAATACAGGCAATAACTTCATATTTGGGATTATTCAGAGATCTTCCGGCAAGACTTAACTCTCCCAGATGTTGAATGCGGGTGACCTTATCACGCGCTGTGCCATCATCTTCTGTTATTTTAGCTTCTATGACAATCTGGGGATTAAATTCACTGGGTATGATGAAATCAGGCGTCTGGTCAAAGCCTTCAATACGTTCCGCTCGTTTGGTTTTACGGAAACTGACACCAGCACCGGCCAATACGTCTTCGATTGCAGATTCCAGACTGTCTCCAATGATATCACTTACCGAATCCCGGTGTCCGGCAAACGGTCTGCCAAGGAATCGCTCATACAATAACATAGCATAGGGTGCACCAATCCGGGATAGATTTTTGATGCTTGAAATCCCATTTTTTGTATCTGCCTTGTTTAGTCTATGCAGTTGATCCATATTGACTTCGGGTGCCCCCGCAGAAAGCAGTTGACATGCCGTTTGAACCATTGCTTCCACTCTTTTTTTTGTCACACCGTTTGCGGTCAGTTCCACATCCGGAGCCATCCTGATCTTCCTGTCCAAAGAACGAATAAATCCCTGGGAAACCGCCACGCCTGTTTTTTGGGTCGTAACATACCCCCATTCCGGAGGTGTAAATCCAAGCATGGTACGAAGAACAATGATAGAAATTGGCTTAGAAACCGTGACTGGATAAATCTTGACAGGATCAAGCATTGAAAATCCACTGGTGGCTGCTTTAAGTAATTCATAGCCTAACTCAAAAGCGGGGTATTCAACAAACCCTGCTCCCTTTGGCATAACAAGAAACTCAGACTCCAGGCATGAAAAAACGGAATCAATATAGTTTTCAGGATCTTTATTGATTTCTTCCAGGGTTGCCTTAAAAGGGAACATCAGCATTTTTATTTCCATAATTAGAATGAGTTTCCTGTACAGAGAACAGAAAATTTTCCTTTGATTGTTCTTTGCCTGGTATGTCTATGAATTTCTCAACTTCAGCCCATCCGCCAAATAATCGAATCCAATCCATGACCTTTACAATGCGTGTTGCAATTCCTTTTGTTTTATCCCAGTTATGCCGCAAATGCCAGATAGCATGGCGAATGAGATGTCCGTAGGCAACACACCGAATGTCTCCATGGGTCGGATTTATATTCCCAGCTTTGAGAAGAGTCAAATCCTGCTTAACAATTTCAGCAAGATCTTTGGGAGACGTTGCGATCCATTTTCTTTGCATGATACCCGTTGTCCGGCAAACAAAAATGGTGTCGATTATGGAGGAACCCGTACCATTAATATGGATGGAGCCTCCCATTTCAGCAGGGCAAGGAAGGGATGCGGAACAGGTCAACCCTGCATCCAGGATAGCCACAGCTATTGGATAATAGGCATCAATTTTATTATGATGATACGTGAACGCCAAAGGAGAGCCCGGTTTCAGTGCTGTGGACATTTTCTGAAAGACCTTGGATATGCCCTGTGTGAAATGATCAAGGCCACGGCCCATGTCCATATTGCCTGTTAGCTCATCCGGTGATCGCGTTGAATCTTTTCTAAATGCCGGGGAGGCCTCTCCAATTATCTTTTTCAGCCAGACATAACAAAAATCCATGAGTTCAGCATACTGGATATTGCCGAAATAGGGTGGATCAGTAAAAACAGCGTCCAGTGAGTCATCTGGAAGATTAGAGGCCCCAGCATCCTTACATGAAATGTCAATCCGTCTTTGGGAAGTTGTGGCATTTCCATCTAAGTGATCTCCGATCCATTCTCCCTTGATAGGGATCACCTTTTTTGTTTTGCCTTGAAATTTAACTTCAAAGGGGTGGTCACAATAAGCTTTGGCCTTTTTGAATTTTTCTATGATATTTGCCCACCCGCCACTGCCGATACACATGCTTCGGCCAGGAGTCATGATGCCAAGAAAATTTGATTCACACTGAATCTGCCCAACTGGAAACCCATGGATGGAAAAGATATCAAGGGACTTTAAAACCCGGCTATCATAACGGCATAACATGTTTTGATAACGAAGCAAGTCAGAAAGGTTTGTTGCCAGTGCATTACGTACCCTTTCGTCAGGTTGATCGGCAATAAGCCGGGCGGAAATTTCAAGGCCAAGAAGCTGCCGGTGGTTAAACATTTCACGGTAATAGGTGTATCCCCATCGATGCAGACGGTTTGTTTCGTCGCCACTCGGAATTTTGGATTCAGGAATATATCTTGGGTCTATACTGCATAAACGTTCTGACGCTTCTTTAACCTTTGCAAGATCTGCTTCATCCGGTGTTTTAAAAAATCGGCCCTTATGGAGCGGTTTACACATAGGGCAATAATATTCCATGGCATACAGGCGGTGCCTGGGAGTTCCCAGACCTGGATCTGGAAAACGATTTTTAGTACCGCATTCAGAACATTTGCAAAGACCTCTTTTGGCAGGACCGCTTGGGGTCAATGTAAAGGAACAGTGGCAGCATTTGCCTGGATTTTTTTTATCTTCACTCTCGGTTAATTTTCCACAGGCAGGACACACAAATACATATTTGGGATGCCGGGAACCGGCTGAAAGCATATAACCGGGAAATAGGTCCAGATCCTTTCCACATTGCTTGCAAGGTATAACTTTCACCCACAGAAAATATTTTACATGGGCATCTTGAGAGCCACAGAGGCTACATTCAGTTTTGTGAAGATGTCCAATTTCCTTTTCAAGATTATAGCAAAGCAGCTTGGCCGCTTCAGAATAATCATTCAGGTTAAGATGTTCAATTTCCTGTTTTACAATCCAATATGACATGGGGTTGATATCAAACCCTGTTACATCACACCCCACACGATTAGATTCCAGAACAGGAATTCCCCCTCCCATAAAAGGGTCTGCAATATGGAGTCCTGAAAAATTATTGGCGGTGTAATACACCTCCTGAAGGGATTTTTTGGAAAATTCAGATAAAATAAGCCCACGAAACAATGTTCCGGGACGTCTGGCAAACCATTTATGAACAGCAATAATCGGGCGGTAATTTTGTTGAATCTGTTTCTCACGACGAGCAAGGTCTGCAATAAAGGGGATTTCAAAATTTTTTTCAATCATCAAGGTATTTTTTACCTTTTAGCATATAGTGTGAGCCCTCCCTATCTGTCGAATGATCCAGTTAGGCGTTATTTGTATAGCCAGTGAAAATTATTTTTAATCTCGTAAAAAATCCAAAGGCCGAATAATCGGATCAATTTATCATATTCCTAATAAAAATGTAACTTTCATAGAAAGCTAAACTCTGGTCTGGAAATAACTTGCTTGAAAAAAAGGAAGCTTCTATCCTTCACATCATCTGCCTTAGATCAAAGTTCCTGTACACATCAAAAAATTTCAAAACCCATGAATTGCACCTCAAAGGGCCGATGGTCAAAATTCCGGCTGCCCGACGGCACAAAGCCCAGGGTGACGTACCAATTTTTCAAACGGAGGTTGGCCTGATGCGATCCAGTCCGGCACCGGGTACGGCACCCACCTGAAATCCCGCAGATTCCTCTGGACTTCATTGCCTTTTGATCCCCGGCCCGGAATAGGATAGGATGGGCTGCCATGAAAGAAAAAATCAAAATCGTAGAACAGGGACAAGGCTGGGTCTGCGTGGAAAAGCCTGGGGGCATGAGTGTCCATAACGATCCGGGCAGGGATATGATCTCCGGACTCCAAAAAGAATTGGGCCCCGGCAGCACGGAAATACTCCAGCCTGTGCACCGCCTGGATAAAGAGACCTCGGGACTGCTCCTTGTGGCCACGGACCGGGACTCCCTGACCTACCTCTCGAATCTTTTTGCAGGGGGGAAAGTGACAAAACGCTATAAAGCCCTGGTCCACGGCCATTTTGAACAGGCCCGGGGATCCTGGGATACTCCCCTGACCAAATCCGCCGGTGGCAGAGCCGATCCCCGGGGCCGGGGAAAACGAACCAAAGCCCTGACCCGCTATAGAGTCCTGGACCAATCCCACCATTATACTCTTCTGGACATTGAATTGTTCACCGGCCGCAAGCACCAAATCCGACGCCACGCCAAACTGGCAGGGCATCCGGTCGTGGGCGATCCCCGGTACGGCTCCCCCAGAGCCCTTGAATTCTTAAAAACCCAAAAGCAGTTCAACGCCATGGGCCTGCACGCCTGTTTCCTTAAGTTCAGGGACAAAGGCGGGACCGTCACCCTGGAGCTGCCGGATATGCCCCCGGATGTTGCACGAATGTTTGAAGAGGACAGAGCATAAACCCGTCAAATACAATTCAACCCTATTATATGACATAATCGGCCATGGCTCCTTGAATATAACTTCCCATTAATTTATCAACATAATGATAATTGGGGTAAAGGAAATGGAATGAACCCATCCCCCATATAACACACATGAACATCTGCGGCTTGTCGGTCAGCATGTTCGTGGTTAGTTTTAAGTAAACTATTCTCCATGGGGCATCCTATCCCGATTCTGCTCAACTTACATCTTGCTCTGATATAAGTTTGTTGTCATTTAATAATTGCCCTATATGTCCAATTGTGCAAAAGGCACCAACTGACACCACAACAAATAACCATTGCGAAATGATTAACCATAATGGCTTATCATTTGAAATTTCCAACAAAATCAATATTGTGACCGAAGGCACCAAGCCAAACATCAAAATCAACGTTAATATAACCAATAATACAGGTAAAGATTTCTGATTGTTGTTTTGTGCAACACCGGAAAAAAATTTTATTATAGTTTGTCCAAAAAGAATTATTGAAATGTAAGACCAATCTGAATTTGTTATTATTTCACTATAATTCTTTTTAAAACAGATCAAAATAGAAGCGATTAGTAACGGAAAAAATGTAAAAATAAGCTCTGATAGGATGATTAAAAATGTTTTATCTTTTTTATGAGGTTTATTCACAAGGTACCCTCAATAATTTCTAAAATCTCATAAACTTCTATTGAAGAACCAATGTGGTCTTTATTTTTATCATAAGTGTCTGTCACTATGATTTCTGCACGAATAGAGTCGCCAGGACCTAAATAAAATTCTTTATTATGAAACTTCTTTAGCCACTGCTTGTCACTTATCTCTACATTATAAGATTTGCCTTTTATTTTTACATTCCATTGTGATGTGCCCAAGTAATCTGGTTTCTTAATTTTTAAAAGTTCAATACGATTATGTGTTAATGTCTCATCAATTAATGTTTCTTTAAAACTTTGCAGAGAAAGAACCTTGCCTTTCGGAATAATTTGCTCCATATTATCGCTTCTATATATTACTTTTTCTGTATCGCTTAAATCATTAACAGTTGAAGTCAATGTCACTAAACTTTCACCCAAGGCAACAATATCCATTGGCTCATAATCAAATGAATTATTGATATTATGTTCTTTTGCAATGGCATGAACATCATTTTCAATAACATGAATCATCTGAGGATTATCAATATCTTGTATTCTATCTATGATTTGTTTTTTTGATTTTTTGATATAATTTTCAATTTCAACGGAATTGGGTTTTTCTCCAATCGTAGCATTTTCATTGTCATCAAACACTAACATTGACGAAAGTATTTTGCTTATTATTGAACCATTGTCAACACTTATCAGTTTCTGTTTGTGCTTGGCAGAGCCTGATACTGTATACCCAAGCAATGTATCCATTTGTGCAAATGAAGATAAAATTTTACTCAAGGAAAAGAAAATTTGTGAGGCTTCATCATGATCTTTATCATACTCAAGCTTAACTATGTATTCAGATATAATTTCTCTCACTTCAACAACCTTTAGCAAGATTTGTAGTTATTCAAAAAGTTGTAAACATAAAAGCAGAACGCTGAACCACGGTAAAAAAATAGGTCAGCCCATGGCTGTTATAGGATATCAATGGAAAAACTCTTACCACTATTCAAGATGATTCGCAAAGGTTTCCATTTAAAGATTTTCAATATAATGCAAACTGTTGCCCGGTATGATCGAACGTTTTCTTTAAGATTATCAAACTACTAATATTGTGTATGCTTTAAAAAGCCGAAAATCATTTTTTTTTTAAGATTAAGCGTATTTTTTATTTTCAGGATAGGGTTCAAAAAATTCAAGCTTTTGTCATCAAACAGCACAAAGGGATTGAAGATTACCAATCTTCCAGCCATGTATATTTGCAATAATCGTTGATGGTTGTTTTTTTTACATGGCGATTGTCCTGTCCACGGCCTCCCTTGTTGTTGATCCAAGGATTTGATATATCTGCGCCGAAGAACAACGATGGTGGAGAGAAGATTCATTGACGGACAGAACTAAAGAACAACCGGTTGTTTCAGTCATGCCGGACCAGGCCTTGATCCTTGAATGGGAAACGGTCAAACACACGGTTTCCCCGGACCGGGTACAGTGCATGCAGAAAATTGCCCAAACTGCTGAAAATCTAAAAAACGACTGGCTGTACAACCTGGGATTTAAGCAATTTCCTGTAAATTTTTCACCCTCCCTGGACTATTTCCTGCGGTTTTCCCGCTGTTTTGTCCGGGAGCTGTTAAAGACGGCTGAACTTGAGACCCTAAGGCAGGACGCTGTCATCAGCATCCCGCCGGGGCTTGTCAGCGATTTTATTTCCGCCTGTCCCATGATGGCCGGGGCTGAATATGTAACCAGCGGCATGCTCGAAGAGCTGTGGCAGGGGTTTAATAAGGCATTTTCCCGTGACATCAAAGCGTTCAAGGGCCGGGTCAGCGACTATTTCCGTGAAAAAAACCCAGATCTTCACCCGGCGGGCCGGGTGTTTTTCCATCTGGTGGAGGCTAAAAATTCGAACCTGCCCTTTGCCTTTATGGCCACCTATTCCGCAGGCATGGGGGCCAACGGAAAACCCAAGCACCTGCCCCTGAAACATGCCATCGAAACCCATGACGATGATGACCTTCTGACCCTTTTGTCCACAGTGTACAAGGCGGCGGAAAAAAGCCAAATCGTGGCGGATCTCATCGAATCCGGCGAGTTGTTCCATCCCCTGGCCTGGGATGGGGATGAGGCGTTTCGCTTTCTCAAGGAAATCCCGGATTATGAGGCCTGCGGTGTGCTCTGCCGGATTCCGGACTGGTGGAAACAAACCGCTTCCACCCCCCGGGTGACCATCTCCATGGGGGATAACAAACCGACCATGACCGGGTTGGATGCGCTGCTTGATTTCAACGTCCGTGTGGGATTGGGCGATCTGGCGTTATCCAGGCAGGAGATTGAAACCATGCTGGAAGAGAGCCAGGGCCTGGCGTTTATCAAAAACAAATGGGTGGCCGTGGACCCGGAAAAGTTGAAACAGGCCCTGAAGGCCTGCGACCGGATTGAGGATCTGGTCGCCTCGGGCATGACCCTGGGAACAGCCATGCGGACCCGGCTGGACCCGGAAAAAATGCTTGGCCGAGGCAAGGCCGGCCAGGTGGATATCAATGTATCCAGCGGAACATGGCTGACGTCCGTACTGGAAAAGATGACCCACCCGGAACAGGTTGAGCCGGTGGTACCGGGCAAAGGCTTCAAGGCAACATTGCGGCCCTACCAGTCACAGGGCGTAGACTGGCTGAACTTTTTGGCGTCCTACGGATTCGGGGCCTGCCTGGCCGATGATATGGGCCTGGGAAAAACCATCCAGATACTGGCATGGCTGAGCACGTTTCCGCCAAACCGCAAACGCCCCGCAAGCCTTCTGGTGGTGCCGGCCTCTCTGATTTCAAACTGGCAGTCGGAAATCAACCGGTTTTTGCCCGGTCTTAAAACCTGTGTGGCCCATCCCGGTTTTACCCCTTCAAATTCACAGCCCGGCAAGACAGAGAAGAACAAGGAACTCAAGCTGACCAAAGTCCAGTTGAACCGCCTGGACCTGGTCATCACCAGCTACACCCTGGTGAAAAAATACGCCTGGCTTGCCAAGTATTCCTGGCACTGCCTGATCTTAGACGAGGCCCAGGCCATTAAAAATCCCGCCACCCTGCAAACCCGTGCCGTCAAAGCCCTGCCTGCGGCCCACCGAATCGTCATGACCGGCACGCCTGTGGAAAACCGGCTATCAGACCTGTGGTCCTTGTTTGATTTTTTAAATCCCGGACTTTTGGGCAATAAAACGGAATTTTCAGGTTTTGCCAAAACCCTGAAAGACAATCCCAAGGGGTATGCCAGGCTGCGGCAGATGATCTCTCCCTATATCCTGCGCCGCCTGAAAACCGATAAAACCGTGATCAAAGACCTGCCGGACAAGGTGGAGATGAAGGTATTTGCCGATTTAAGCCCCAAGCAGGTGGTGTTGTACAAAAAATCAATCAAGGATTTGAAGCAGGCCATTGAAACATCCGAGGGCATCCAGCGAAAAGGGCTGGTGCTTTCCTTTCTTCTACGATTCAAACAATTGTGCAACCACCCGGACCAACTCACAGGCTCCGGGGACTTCAAGGCCGCCCACAGCGGTAAATTCATGCGCCTGGGCAACATCTGTGAAACCGTTTATGAAAAACGGGAACGGGTTCTCGTGTTTACCCAGTTCAAGGAGATGACGGAACCGTTGCGGGCCTTCCTTGAAACCATTTTCCATCACCCGGGACTTGTGCTCCATGGATCTGTGCCTGTTGCAAAACGCAAAAAACTGATACAAACCTTCCAGGACAATGCCTATTGCCCCTTTATGGTGCTTTCGCTAAAGGCCGGGGGCATAGGCCTGAACCTGACCCGGGCCAATCATGTGATCCATTTTGACAGATGGTGGAACCCGGCCGTGGAAAACCAGGCCACGGACAGGGCGTTTCGCATCGGGCAGACAAAAAAAGTCCTGGTGCATAAATTTGTCACCCGGGGCACCATTGAGGAAAAGATTGATTTGATGATCAGTGAAAAACAGGCCCTGGCCGACCAGGTGGTCACCCCGTCCGCCCAAGGCCTGATCACGGAAATGGATGATAAAAACCTGCTGGACCTGTTCCGGCTCACCCTCCCGGAATAACGCAGCAGATAACGTTTTAGCGGCAAAAGGAATCCAATGATGCATTACGGGTACCCCAAATACATAACCGTGGCAGAAAAACGGGCAAAGGCTGAAAAAAAGCTTGCGGCCTTAAAAAAGAAAAATCCCGGTATTCAGCCCGTGGTCATTGAGGGCCAGGCCCTTGCAAAGACATGGTGGGGCAAGGCCTGGAACAAAAACCTGGAACGGTACGCCGATTATGCCAACCGGATCGGCCGGGGCCGCAGCTATGTCCGGCACAGTGCGGTTCTGGATCTTCAGGTCCAACCGGGCAAAGTCTTAGGCCTGGTCATGGGAAGTACGGCCTCCCCTTACCGGGTCACCGTTACCATTAAGCCCATTCCTCAAAACCAATGGCAGCAGATCAAAGATCAGTGCAAAGGGAAAATGGAGAGCATCAAACAACTGATGGCGGGTAAATTCCCCAAGGCACTTGAAGAGCTGTTCACCCGGAAAGACAAAGGTCTTTTCCCTTCGCCCAAAGAGATTGAACTGGATTGCTCCTGCCCGGACAGGGCGGTTATGTGCAAACATGTGGCCGCCGTGCTGTACGGCATCGGTGCCCGTCTGGACCAGGACCCGGGCCTGTTTTTCGTCTTGAGAAAGGCAAAGGTCAACGACCTGGTCTCCGAAACCGTCAAAGAGACAAAGAAGGATCTATTGAACCGGTCTAAGAAGAAATCCTCAAGAGTCATTGATGAAGAAAGCCCGAACCTGTCAGATATGTTCGGCATCGACCTTGATATGGACGGATCGGAACCCTTACCGCCGGCCGTGCCAAAATCACCAGGTAAAGCATCCCGCAAACCGGTGAAACCAAAGGCTGGGAAATCAAGACCGGGACGCCCAAAGGCCCATATATCCGCCGGCACCGGCAGGAAAACCGCTTCCCCCAAAATCAAAAATGCCGCCGGCATTGAAACCCTGTTCAAACGACGGACAAAACGCCACACAACCGCAGCTGAAGTCATTGAAAAATCGGACATGGCACCGCAAAAGGTCAGAAATATCCTGTCCGGCCTTCTAAGAAAAGGCAAAATAGAACGGGTATCAAGGGGTGTTTACAAATGGGTCAGGCCGGAACCGCTTTAGATATCGCCCAGTTCAAGGCCGAGGGTCCGGCCACGTGAAATGACCGGCCATCGGTGTAAAAAAGGAGTCCAATTTGGCACGAAAAAGACTGAAAGAAGCGGTTAAACAAAAACTTGAATCCCCCGATTGGCATAAAATACTGCGAATTCTAAATCAGCAGTTGGCCATTACACTAGGTGCGGTACTCAACGCCTTTGCCTATGTATTGTTTCAAATGCCTTACAATCTGGCTGCAGGCGGGGTATCCGGATTGGGCATTATCGTAAATAATCTGACCGGATTTTCCCCGGGCCTGTTTTATTTTACGGCAAACATTCCATTGTTCATCCTTGGCTTTTTCACCCTGGGTAAATGGCGGTTTTTGTTTACCTCCACCCTCGCGGTGGTGGTCTTTTCCAGTGCCACGGAATTTTTTATTGTCAACATGCCAACGGTTTTCACTGAATTTCCCATCACTGAGAACAAACTTTTGGCAACCATATACAGTGGGCTGCTCATTGGCATTGGTTTGGGTATTATCTACCGTTTTGGCGGCACCATCGGCGGCACATCAATCATTACCCGGATCATTTACAATAAAACCGGGTTTCCCATGTCCCAGTCCGGCCTCTATGTGGATGTGCTAATTATTATCGTTGCCGGCTTTGTCTTCAGTTGGGAAACGTCGTTACTGGCCTTCCTGGCGCTTCTGATCGCAGGTATGAGCGCAGATTTTGCCATGGAAGGGGCCAGCCAGAGGCGCACCCTGATAATCATTACCCAACACCCCGAACCCCTGCGGTATGCTATTATCAACGAATTAAAACGCGGCGTAACCATGTGGCCGGTTAAAGGCGGGTATTCCGGTGAAGAACGCACCCTTTTATATCTTACCGTACTGCGCTCCCGGGTGTATGATGTAAAGTTCATCATTAACCGAATTGACCCTGATGCATTTATGGTGGTCGGGGTATCCCAGCAGACCTGGGGCGGGTATACCCAGAAAAAGAAAAAAGCTAAACCAATAGTATCTGACCATGGTGTCGACTCCTAACCCTGCGGCCCTGCAGGGTTAGGAGCAGCAGAAATAAATGCTGCCAATTGTGTGCCCTGGGGCACAAAATCAGGTCTCAATATTAATGGGATCACGGGTGGGCTGGTGGGGAAATCCGGTGATTGAACCCATTTTGTCTTTATCCCGGTTAAAGGTGGGGGGGCTTTGGATATACGCAAGGATGAGATTTTCCACTTGTCGCAGACTGCTGATATTCGTACGTTCGTTCCCATGGGAAGCATCCACGCCAAACCCCACCAAAGCCGTTCTGATGTCGCTGCCCGCTTCAATGGCCGAGGCTGCATCCGACCGGTAAAATTCAAACAGGTCTTTCTTAAATGATATACCGTTTTCCCGGCACAGCTCGGCAAGTTTTTTGTTCAGATGGTAGTCAAAGGGACCGGACTGATCCATCATCACCAGGGTGGCATCATACTCAGTGGAGTTCTGCCCGGGCGCGGCCATGGCTGAATCAATGACAATCATTTCCGTAATATCGTTATAGAGCACTTCCGTGGCCCCTACGCCCACCTCCTCATTGATGGTGAACAATAGATGACAGTCCACGGGCAGGGTGATGTCGGATTGGCAAATGGTTCGGGCCACAGATAAGAGTACGGCGGCCCCGGCCTTGTTGTCCAGGTGGCGGGCATTGATAAAGCCTTCATATTCATCAATTTCCGGGCAAGGGTCCACGGCAATAAAATCGCCCGGGCAAAAGCCTTTGGCTTCAAGGTCTTCTTTGTTATGGCACCGGGCATCCACCCGCACCTCAATCTGGTCCCATGAGACCGGCTGGGTATCCACGGTATCCCCGTACACATGACCGGAAGCCTTTAAGGGAAGTACCCGTCCTCTGAATTCCCGGCCTTCGGTGAACACGGTCACGCGCGCCCCTTCAGCAAACCGGCTGGACCAGGTGCCAATGGATCTGATGGCCAGTCGGCCGTTGGATTTCAAACGACTGACCATGGCGCCCAGGGTGTCGAGATGTACACATACGGCCCGGTCCAGAGTACTGCCTTTGCCGGAAAGTGTGGCCCGGATGGCGCCGCGCCGGGTGACATTATACGGGATTTCCAACGTATCAAGCTCATTGCACACATAGTGGACGATCTGGTCGGTATACCCGGATGGACTTGGGATCTGGAGCATGGAGATCAATTGTTCCAACAGGTAGGCATCACTAATTTTCATGGCATCATTCCGTTACAGTTTCTGGAAATAGAAAGTCAATAAACCGCTGGGCCGTTGGCTGGGGTTCGTGGTTGGCAAGGCCAGGGCGCTCGTTGGCCTCAATAAAAGCGTAATTGTCTCCACTGACATCGGGCACCATGAAATCAAGACCTGTGACAGGAATATCCAAAGTCCGGCTTACGGTCACAGCCGCCTGTTTCAAGGCAGGCGAGATATCATCGGTCACATCATGGATGGTCCCACCGGTATGAAGATTGGCTGTTTTGCGAACCACCACAGTGCGACCGTTTTCAAGGACGGATTCATAACCCAGCGCTTCTTTGTTCAGGCAACGAAGGGTTTCTGCATCATCAGGGATAAAACTTTCCCCACCGGTGGCAGCCATCCGCCGCCGGTTGTGTTTTTCGATCAGTTCACGAATCGTGTGGCTGCCCGTACCGGTAATGGCCGGCGGTTTTCGTACGGCAGCGGCAACAACTTCATGGTTAATCACAATAATTCTTACATCCTCCCCTTTAACATAGGTCTCAATGAGAATATCCGAGCAGATATTACCGGCACTTTCTATGGCGGTTTCAAGTTCCCCGGGTTCACTGATATCCACACTGATACCCTCGCCCTGCTCTCCTCTCGCCGGTTTAACCACCACCCGGCCCTGCTGTAACATAAACGCCGTGGAAGTGTTCATATCTTTATGCCGGATTTGTTCCGGGGTGCGGATGCCGACCCGGGAGACAAGGTTTCGGGTCAGTCGTTTGTCATCGGACTTGGTCATGGCAACAGCAGATGTCATTTCAGACAACGATTCCCGGCAGGTGATGGAACGGCTGCCCAGACTCAAATTAAAAAGACCGTATTCCTCATCAATGACATCCACGATAATACCGCGCTTTTTTGCCTCGTCGGCAATGAGCCTGGCATAGGGGTTCATCTGCTGCACAGTGTCGTGTTCCGCAACGTACAATGTCTGGTTGATGGAATTTTTACGCTTGATGCAGAATACCGGTACCCGCTGGAACCCCAGCTTTTCGTACAAAGGAATGGCCTCTTGGTTATCGTGCATGACACTGGCATCAATAAAGGCCCGGCCCTTGGTGAAATAGTGGGCGGCCAGATGGCGCACCAGACACGTGCCCACCCCCGGAACCCCGGCCTGGGGATCCACGGCCAGGGACCACAGACTGCATCCGTTTTCAGGGTCATTAAAGGCCTCCACATGGTCAACGCCCGTAATGGTGCCCACCACCCGGTCGCTGTCAGCCGGCTTGGCCACAAGGTAGGTACGAAGTTTTGTGGCCCGCTGGTCCAGGAGAAAATCAGGGTCCGCCCCTTTCATGTGGCATTTGGCATAAATTTGGTTGATCTGGTCGGCCTCCTGCCGGGTAGACAAACGTTGAATGGTAAGTATCCGACTGTCTTCCGTTTCTTTACGGCTGTGGTCATAGTGCCACAGACGAAAGGTGTGGGAGGGGTCCAGAAACAGTTTATCAGGGGCCATGGCGATGATCACATGGGGATCAATGACGTACATGGCGATATCCCGTGTGTCGCGACCATGGGAACACATGGCGTCTACGATGCGTTTGTTGTTTTCAAAGGTATGGCCGAACACCAGGCGGCCCCACCCCATTTCAGCAAAGGCATTGGGCTGCATACTGCTGGTGGCGGGATTTTCTATCTTTTCCCAGTTCCGTAAAGACTGGCCATATCCTTTTTCTATTCTGTGACTGTTTTTACTCATGTTTAATCCTCCCGGCTCCTAAAGCCTATGTTCCTGCAACCAGAATTCTAAAAGTGCCACCTGCCAAAGCTTTGAGCCCCGCAGCGGGGTGATGTGCGTATCAGGGCTTGCCAGCAAAGAATTGATGTAAAAGTCCTGGGTGATTTTCCGGTTTTTACAGGCCGGGCTTTCGACAATATTTTTCACAAAATCAAAGTATTCGCCCCGGATGTATTTCAGGGCGGGCACCGGGAAATACCCCTTGGGCCGGTCTATGACTTTGGACGGGATAATATCCCTGGCCGCCTCTTTGAGAATATGTTTGCCCCCGTGGCTGATTTTAAACTCCGGCGGAATTTTGGCGGCCAGTTCCACCAGTTCATGGTCCAGAAAGGGTACCCGGGCCTCCAGACTTGCGGCCATGGTCATGTTATCCACCCGCTTGACCGGGTCATCCACCAGCATGACAGTGGCATCCATGCGCAGGGCCTTGTCCACCGCCGTCCGGGCACCGGGCAGGGCAAATTGCTGTTCAATAAACTCACGGCTGAAGTCTTTATCCCTAAATCTTTCATGAACAATATCGCAAAACTCCTGGTGAGAACGGTCGCAAAAGACATTTGCGTAATCAGCGGCCGGATTTTGGCTTTCCATCATGGGCGGATACCAATGATACCCCCCAAAAATCTCGTCTGCGCCCTGACCGCTTTGGACCACTTTGACGTGTTTGGCCACTTCCCGGCTTAAAAGGTAAAAGCCGATACAGTCATGGGAGACCATGGGCTCGCTCATCGCCCGGACGCAATCGGGCAGATTCGGCAGTACCTTTTGGGCATCCGCCTGGATTTTATGGTGGTCGGTACCAAAATGCCGGGCAATAGTATCGGAATATTCAAATTCATCGCCCTTTTCCTTGTCCACAGTTTCAAACCCAATGGAAAAGGTTTTAATATCCTTTTGTCCGGCATGGGCCAGCAATCCCACAATCAGACTTGAATCAAGCCCACCGGACAGCAGCACCCCGACGGGTACATCCGCTACCAGACGGCGCTGAACGGCTTTCATCAAGGTATCGGACAGCAGGCGTTTCCAGTCTTCGAAGTCATAGCGTTCTTCTTCGCTGTCCCGTCTGAAATCAAGTGACCAATAGGATTGTTCAACAGTTGCGCCGTTGCTTTTCACCGTCATGGTGGCACCGGGGCAAAGTTTATTTACCCCCTGAATCAGGGTGTAGGGGGCGGGCACCACGGCATGGAAGTGCATGTAATAGTGCAATGCCCTGGACGAAATCTCTTTTTCGATCCCGCCTGCTTCAAGCAGGGCCGGCAGAGAGGACGCAAAAACCAGGCGCCGGTCTGTTTTATGGTAATACAACGGCTTAATGCCCAGCCGGTCTCTGGCCATAAATACCGTGTCGTTGCGCTGGTCATAGATGACAAATGCAAACATGCCGTTAAATTTTTCCACACAGGATTCACCCCAGCAGTGATAGGCTTTAAGGATCGTTTCCGTATCTCCTGTGGATGAAAACGTGTATCCGGCTTGTATCAGGCTTTCACGAAGCGCCTTGTAGTTGTAGATGGCGCCGTTGAACACCAGAACCAGGCCTAAATTTTCATCCACAAAAGGCTGGTTGGAAGCATCGGAAAGATCAATTATTTTCAAACGACGGTGACCAAACCCAATCCGGCCTTTTGTGTATATGGCCCCATGCTCCGGCCCTCGCCGGGTCATTTTATTATTCATCCTTGCGATTGTTTCTTTGTTTGCGGTCGTACCGTCAAACACAATTTCACCACAAATACCACACATAAAAAATCATCCGTTCATGATAGATCTAAAATTAAAAAAACAGGTATGGGCTGACCGGGCCTATCGACACCCAGGCTCACCCAACAATAAAATATGAAAGTAATTTAACAATGCATTGGGACTTTCATCTAAAATATCATTGGAACTATGTTGATTTCCCCATCCCTTATTGTCAGGCAAAGGCAGGGCGCCCTTAGGAAAAACCAAATCTGTAAAAAGAACACGTCTAATTTTATATCGTATTCTAACTATAAAGTCAAATTAATCTGTTTTTATATGTCTGAAAATATAGACAAATAAATATTTAATATATTTTAAGCTGTAAATTGTACTTTGTATTCTATGTATATAGAGCGCAGCGCCACTGCTCAAATGACAGAAACTGAAAATTGTGGTAAGTGAAACTTGATCATCGAGTGACAGGATATTTAAAAAATAACTGAGCGGTGGAGCATAAAAAGATGCAACTTTATTTTATTACGAAACACTTCAAGGCCCGCAGACTGGCCTATGACGAAAAACAAAATGTACTCTGGCTGGATCCAAACTTCAAAGAACGGTTTCTTAAAGGCCACCAGGTTGGATTCAATCTGAATCTTTTAAGGTCCATCAAAGAGTACCCTGACCTTTCCCCAAAGGTGGCGGCTAACACCACCCTTGTTTATTTTACATTGCACTTAAAAGACTTGAAAGTGGCCATCGGCGTTGATGAAGAGGGGTTAGCCTTCATGAATGAATTAAAAATTCCCGACCCCCCAAGCATTAACGGAGATCCAATTATTCAAAAACGATTGGGGTAAGCGACTATTCCAACGCCCCATCACTATCAGTTGGAGTTATTGACAACGCTTTGTGGCGTTGTTATTATATACAACATGGAAGCTGAACTGATACTAAAAAGAAAATATCCGATTTCTATTAACAGTTTTGTGGAGTTAATTATTTGGTCGTTGCCATCGCCGCTTCCTGGCAGCAAGCACAATTTCAAGTATAGGTTTGCTTTTGTCGTAGATAACATCTGCGTCCTTCGATATGATAATGAGGTTGGTAAAGGAGATCATAAGCATATTGGCGAAAAAGAAGTGCCGTATCAGTTTAAATCCAAAGAAAATCTAATAGAAGATTTTCTCAATGATGTAAATAATTGGGGGACATAAAATGAGAACGGTAACATTAGGGGTGGCAACCCAGGAAGAAATAAAACAAAGTGTATTAGCCGCTTTTGATGGGATTTATCAAGGGGAATTTATCACTTTCGACTCTCCTGCTCTGCTTTTTAAAATCATTTCCGGTAAACGATGGGATCTGATTCAGGAAATGACCGGAGCCGGACCATTATCGATCCGCGAAGTGGCCAGGCGATTAGGCCGGGATGTCAAGGCTGTTCATACCGATGTTCACAAGCTTTTAAAAACGGGGATTTTGGAAAAGACCGAATCAGGTAAAATTGAATTTCCCTATGATGAAATTCATGTAGATTTTGTGGTGAAATCGGTTAACGCCGCATAAAAAAATCATCGAAGCCTCGGATGCAGTACCGGAAAATATCAAACCGACCCTATGACTATCCGTCCCCGGATTCAAGATGTTTCAGGTGAGCCACGACGGCCCGAATTTCACCGTAGGAATAATCGTCGCCCAGCTCCTCTTTCATCTGGCTCAAAGTTTTATCAGGCGATACGACTGTCGCGATGGCTGCCTGTTTTTCTTTGTCTTGCACCAGCAGGTCCACAGCCAGTTCGCCTTTGGCAATAAAGGAACATAAGTGCCCCTGGATGGTGGTAGGCGCCAGCCCCCGTTCCTCGGCAATCTTGTCCACGGACAGACCGTCTTTAAACAACATCAGGCTGATGTCCCGGGTGTTGACCTGGGATGTGGCCTTATCCGTGCCTGGGGCTTTGTTACGGGGGGCTCCCGGCTCTTTCTTTGAAACTTGTTCTGCAGGACGCGGTTCAGGGGAATCATCGCCCGGAATCTCTTTTTCATTGCAGTACGTATCCACCATAGCCAGCAGTTCCTCACCATAGCTTTCCACGGTGGCCGGGCCAACGCCTCTCAGGGCTTGCAGGCTTTTTTTCGACCGGGGCAGGCAGACTGCGATCTGAACCAGGACTTTCTGGTGGGCTACCTGGAACGCCTTGACATTTTGAGCGGCTGCAGTCCGGGTCCGCCACGCCTTTAAGGCTTGAAACATTTCAGGATGGGCAATGTCAAGTTCCGTGTAATCCGTAGTGGATGAACCGGAACTCTTTTTAGACTGATTTCCCGGCGCATCTGCCATGGCTTGGGATGACACGGCCCGAAGGTAAGTGGTGGTGGAAAATCCGTCTATACAGGATAAAATTCCGGCCCGTTTAACACGAACTTCCCGCTTTAAATTGTCCAGGGCATTTTGCACCTGTTTGGCCAGGGCCGCATTATCGGTGTCCACGGCACCTTTTTCAAGCAGACGGCCAAACACCTGATCCAGGGTATTGCCAAACCAGGCACTGGCTTTTTGCACCCGCTCCTGGATAGCGGCACTTGCTTCCGGCAAAGGCTCCTGTGCCATCAAACTTTTCAATTGAATCTGAAATTTATCGCTCACCTGGAATACCTGGTCCCGGACCCTGGATTCCAGTTCCGCCGGCTCACCAAGACCGGGGATGCGCATCACATTGCGGTTGTCTTTTGCCAGGCGCAGAAAATAAAAAAACAACCGTCTGAAACTTGCGCAGTCAAAGCATTTAAGTACCAGGGTCTGCTGGCAGGCGGCCCGGGCAGATCTAAAAATCGCGGCAAGATCCTGGTCCGGCGGAGCCGTCCGGTTCATAAAATCCACCACCACCGGATCGGTACCCAAGGCGTGGGGCGGTACAGGAGCGGTAAGCACCAGCCCGTCAAGGCCGGTACAGCGGCTCAAGGCCACATAGACCTGGCCGTGGGCAAAGGCATTTTTTGCGTCCACAATGGCCCGGTCAAAGGTTAAGCCCTGGCTTTTGTGAATGGTGACAGCCCAGGCAAGTTTTAACGGGAACTGCTTGAACCTCCCCACCACCTCCTGTTGGATGGTTTTATCTTCCTCGTTGACCTTGTATGTCACATTTTCCCAATCCACCGGCTTGACTTCCACAACGGGGCCATCCGTCAAATCTGACGCACTTTCCCCGGCCGCTCTGCCGACACTGCCCCGGCAGGCCACGGTTACGGTTTCGGTTCCCACATGGGTAACTTCCCCGATGGTGCCGTTGAAATAGGCTTTATCAGGGGAGGCGTCATTGCGCAGAAACATCACCTGGGCACCGGGTTTCAGGGTAAGTTGCTCTCCTGTGGGGAAGGCATGGGACGGAAAATCTCCGGATACTTCTGCAGACAGGATGTGTGCAGTCTCCCCAAGCCGGGCAAGTTTCAAATCATTGATGGATTCGGCCCGTCGATTATGCGTGGTCAAGGTGATATAACCCTGATCCGGAGGATCGGGCTGTACCCGCTGGTTGAGGATGTCGGTACAACGGCCATCCATACGGTTTTCACGCACGGCATTGAGCAGGCGGATAAAATCCGGGTCGCTTTGCCGGTAAACGGTCTCAAGCTCTATTGTCACCAGATCGGAACGGCTCAACGCCTGGCTCGAAAAAAAATAGGGAGAGGCATAATAATTGGACAAAAGATTCCATTCATCGGGTTTGGTCACCGGCGGCAGTTGGAACAGATCGCCGATGAGCAGCAGTTGAACCCCGCCAAAGGGGCGCTCATCCCGGCGCAACCGCCGTAACACAGCATCCAAAGCGTCCAACAGATCAGCCCGAACCATGGAAATTTCATCTATCACCAACAGATCAAGGCCGTTGATAATCTGTTTTTTAACCTTTGAGAACCTGAAAAACCGTCGGTTATCCTGGGAGCGATCATTTTGTCCGGGCAAAAAAGGTCCCAACGGAATCTGGAAAAAGGAGTGCAGGGTCACGCCGCCGGCATTTACGGCGGCAACGCCTGTGGGTGCGGCAACAATAAACTGCTTGGGACAGAAATCCTGCAAAGATTTCAGAAACGTGGTTTTACCGGTGCCGGCCCTGCCGGTCAGATAAATATTACACAGGGTTTCCCCGACAAAGGCCCGAACCGCCTGGATTTTTTTGTTGCCTTCAAAGGAAGGCAATGTGGATTGCGCATTATCCATAGACCTGCCTTATAACAAAAAAATTCGCATCCTGTCCACTGCATCCAAATAAACCACGAAAAACACTGAAGGACACGGAAATAAGTTTATTTTTTGAAAAGGAACTATGTCAACGGGACCTGAGCAAAGGACAAATTGAGCGCTATGCGCTTTAACGTTCAGTGTTTTCCGTGTCTTCCGTGGTTATAAATAATTTTGTGGACAAAGGTCCATTTCCCGTGGCATCAACAGCGTCAGTCCTTTTTAAAAGCCATCCCCCGCCAAGGGCTTTATAAAATTTAACATAGGCGTTGAAATAGAGCTGTGAAAATGGCAAGCGGTGATGCCCCTTTTGTTTTAACGATTCCTGATTGATTCAATAACGTACCTATTTTGAATTTTGCAAAGTAATCACTGAGTACGCCAATCTTTTCTGAACTGGATATTTGCCATAAGGAATCGGATACCACATACAGTATCTTTGTGTACCATTTAGCCACAACATACAGACGCTTTAGACGCAAAAAGTGCTTATGACAAATATCCAGTTTTCTGAATTTGTTATTTGATTTTGTACGTCGATAAGGGTAGTATTCAGTTGGGTGTAAATCACGGTCGTTGGAGTAATAAAAAATGCAGACAACGAAGTTCCTGCATGTTAAGGGACAATAGAGCCTATAACAAAAAGGGCCCCTGCCATGGAAAACGACACTTGCCCCAAAATTATGACTCTCTATACAATTATTATAAATCAAAAGATTACCAGATAGGGTCTGGTGAAATAGAAAGTGCACACAAATCAATCCCTCAAAAAAGGCTTAAACTTCCCGGTGCAAGCTGGTCGAGCGAAAGCATAAACCCAATACTTTCGTTACGTATTCTTCGATCAAACGGGTGGTGGGAGGAATTTGGCGAATGCCGGACTTATGATTTGGCAGCATGATTACTACAACAATTTTAATTTAGACAGTATTCATTTTGACGATTTTCCTTTGTCTGAAATGTTTGTTTAGTAGTAAATAAAGCGAAATTCATATATTTAAATAGTAAATTCATATGTTTATATTTTTATTTGCAGTCTTTTTTAACCACCGAAAGTTGAGTTAATATGAGGAGGGAAGGATGATTAAGCACCCGCATTTTGGCAGTCTTTGGATAAAAATTTTATTGTTTGCCCTCATTGGGATTACCCTGACGGCATGCAAAGAAAAAACGGAGATTGTTGAGCAGGTTCGAGCTCTTAAGACCATCACTGTTTCCGAAAAGGCCACCGCTCCGGTACGCAAGTTCTCCGGAATTGTCAATGCAACCGATTCTTCCAATTTAAGTTTTGAGGTCAATGGAATTGTTGATACGGTACTTGTCGATATCGGAAGTCGTGTCAAAAAAGGCCAACCGTTGGCTGTTCTGGATAAGGAACCCTACAAGCTGGACATGGATGCCGTACGAGCCGAACTTACGGCTGCGAAGGCCCAGGTTGTCAGTACAAAAGAGGCCTACGACCGGCAAAAAAGGGTTTATTCACAAGGTGCGGGAGCCAAAAGCAGACTGGAGCGGGCAAAGTATAATTACGAAGCGGCCAGGAGTAAGGTGAAATATCAAACCGCTAAGCTGAATCTCTCTAAACGGAATCTTGATAAGACCACGCTGACCGCACCGTACGATGGCTATATCGCCTGGCGTTCAGTGCAACCTCACGAGGAAATCAAGGTTGGTCAAACAGTACTGACAATAGATGCCAAAGGGGCCTTGGAAGTAGGACTGGCCGTTCCTGAGACCACGATTCACCATTTGCGTGTCGGTACTTCGGCAACGGTCCGTTTTCCCTCGCTGCCCGACCATTCCGTAAAAGGAAGTATTTCCGATATTGGTACCTCCGCTGTGAAATCCAATGCTTTCCCGGTCAAGGTTCGTTTGACCGGGCCGACAGAAAAGATAAGTCCGGGTATGACCGCTGAAGTGTCACTGGTCCTTGAGAAGGAACGCCAGGAACAGGAAGCTGGTTTCCGGATCCCGATTCAGGCGATCCTCCCTGCAAGGGAAATCGGACAAGGCTATATTTTTGTATATAACCCGGAAACATCCACCGTTCAAAAAAGGCTGGTCGAAACCATTAGGGGAGAGCAGAATATGGCCATCGTCTATAAAGGCCTTTCTGCCGGAGATATCATTGCAGTTGCCGGCGTAGGTTTCCTAGCTGATGGAATGAAGGTTAAGCTTATGGGTCATTAATTCTCCATATAATCAAAATATAAAATATTGCATCAGATTTTAAATTTGGAGTAGAAAATGAAAAGTATAACCGATTTTGCACTCAATAATTCACGAACCGTTATCGTACTAATGCTTGTGATATTCTTCGGCGGTATTATCTCGTTTGGAAAAATTCCAAAACTCGAAGATCCGCGCATTACAATTCGCGAAGCATTGGTTTCGGCAAAAAACCCCGGTATGTCAGTGGAAAAGGTTGAACGGTTGATCACCCGCCCCATAGAAGAACAAATAAGATCCATGGGTGAAGTGGATGACATCAAAGATTCCGCATCCAAGGTTGGTGAATGTATTATCCATGTGACGATTAAGGACGAAGTGCCTGCAAAAGAGCTTCCCATGGTCTGGAAATTGCTGCGTAACAAAATGAGTGACTTGGCACCTAGTCTGCCTGGCGGCACTATCGGACCCATGGTCAACGATACCGTCGGTGACACATCCATGGCGACCATTGCACTGTGGAGTGAGGGCTTTTCCATGGCGGAAATGCGCGAAACCGCCCGAGCAATTCGGGAACGCCTCAACCTGATGAAGGGGATTCAGAAAATAGATTTAACCGGTGTTCAGGAAGAGCGTATTTATATCGAATTTTCAAACCCCACGCTGGCTCAAATCGGAATTGATCCACGGGTTATTGGGCAAACCCTGAGGCAGCAAAACATTATCCGTCCCGCCGGCAGTACAGATATTAACGGTGTGGAAATCATCCTGGAGACTTTAGGCAGCTTCACATCCATTAAAGAGATCGGCGATGTGCTCATACCCGTTGAGGGCACCGAGGCCGCAATCCCGCTTCGCGATATAGCAGACATCAGAAAAGCTTATGTGGAGCCTATCCAAAACCCTGCCTATTACAATGGGCATCAAGCTATTGTACTGAGTCTGTTTTTGTTTGAGGGTGTGGATGCCGTAAAATTCGGCAAACAATTGAAAGAAAGAGTCAAGGAGATTGAGCTCTCTCTGCCCTTGGGCTACAAGCTGGATTTTGCCACTTATCAGCCTGAACTCATCTCCAGATCCGTCAATGGAATGGTGAGCAATGTGGTGCAGAGTGTCGGGATTGTCCTCATAGTTGTGATGATTATGCTTGGGCTTAGAACCGGCTTGATTGTGGGATCATTCATACCCCTTGTCATGCTCTTCGGAGTGGTAATGATGTATGCGTTCAACATAGAAATGCAGCGCATTTCACTTGCTACGATGATTATTGCCCTGGGCATGTTTGTCGATAACGCCATCGTGGTGTCTGATGATGTCAAGGTAAACCTGGAGAGCGGAATGAAGCGCAGGGAAGCGGTTTTAAAATCCGGCCGATCTCTTTCAGTTCCACTTCTGACCAGCACGCTCACAACCGTATTCGCCTTTGGACCAATTATCCTTCAAATCGGCAGTACCGGAGATTATACCAAATCCCTGGGTCAGGTTATGATTATTCTGCTGATGGGCTCATGGTTCCTCTCCATGTTTTCCTCAACCAGCTTTTGTTACTGGTTTATGAAGACCAAGCCCCCTGCCGGCACAGCCAACAATGAAAAGATTGATCCTTACCAGGGTAAATTCTACCGGATTTACCGGAAATTTCTGGTATTCGGTCTGCGCAACCCAATGCTTGTGCTGGGTTTTGTGGGTTTGGCTTTTGCAATAGCCGTATATAGTTTTACAAAAATACCCCGAATCCTGTTTCCCGAAGGAGACCGAAATCAGTATACGGTTTATCTTGATTTTCCTGCCGGAACCCACATTGAGGAAACCGACAGGCAGGTTCAGAATTTTTGTGCCTGGCTGCAGGATAAAAAAGCAAATCCCGAAATTACCGGATCAATTGCCTATGTAGGAAACGGCGGCCCACGGTTTTTCCTTTCCCTGTCACCAATAGATCCTGATCCGCATAGTGCTTTTGTTATTGTAAATACACAAACAGGGGATCAGGTAAATGATCTTATCCAACGAACACGACAGTATCTTCTGGATCGTTTTCCCAATGCCCGCGGAAGGGTCAAAGCGATGTATCTGGGATCTTCCGAACCTGGAATATTGGAGATCCGGCTCAGTGGTCCGAATATAGACGTATTAGAGAAACAGGCCGAACAATTAAAGGAGGGATTGAGGCATATCCCCGGCACTCTGGATATAAAGGATGATTGGAACAACCGGGTTATTTCAACAAAGATTGCGGTGGACCAATACCGTGCCCGCCGTGCCGGATTAACTTCCCAGGACGTAGCCGATTCTATGAGCTACTTTATTGACGGCGCTGTAATAACCGATTTCCACCAGGGAAATGTGGATATCCCCATTGTGGGACGTGGTGTCAAGGAAGAGCGTGATGCATCGTCCAGCCTGGCAACACTGAGTGTTTACTCACAATCCGGTAACACCAGTGTCCCCTTAAATCAGGTTGCCGATATATACAGCATAGGAGCACTCAACCGGATTGTGCGCTACAACCAGGAACGGACCATAAAAGTCAGTGGTAAACACCAGGTATTGAAAGCGGTTGAGCTTTTTGAGCAACTCAAACCAACCCTTGACGGGCTTGAGTTTCCCACAAATCATTATTGGGAAATGGGAGGTGAACTGGAAAATTCTGCCAAAGCAATGAGTAAACTGTCAAAACCATTGTTCCCATGTTTTGCCGCTATCATCATTCTGCTGGTATGGCAGTTTAACTCTATCCGTCGAGCCGCCATCATTATGCTGACCATGCCGCTGGTACTGGTGGGTGCTGCGGTTGGACTGGTCGTTATGGGGGCGGATTTTGGTTTTATGGCCATTCTCGGACTTCTGGCCCTGGCCGGATCCATTGTGAATAACGGCATCGTAATGATTGACAAAATAGAAGAAAACATACGGGAGGGCCAGACCCCTTATGATGCGGTTATCAATTCTGCCATCAGCCGTTTCAGACCCATACTGCTTTCCGTCTCAACCACCATGCTTGGCTTCCTGCCGCTGATTATTCACCATGACGCGCTCTTCTATAACATGGCGTGTGTCATGTTTTTTGGCCTGGGAATCGGCAGTCTATTTACACTGAACTATGTTCCGGCGCTTTATACCCTGTTTTTTCGTATTAAAGCACCAAATCAGTAATTGGCCTTTATTAATGCTGAGATTTTACATAAAAAAGGAATGGTAAAATGAAAACACGATATCTCATCTTTGGAGTGATTATCAGTTTTACCCTGTTGCTTGCCGGATGCATAGTTGGGCCGGATTATATCCGACCCGAAGTACCGGAACCACAAAAATGGCTTGAGGAAAAAAATCCTTCCATCAAGAGTGAATCGGCTGATTTTGATCAATGGTGGACGGTCTTTAATGATCCGGTTATTGACAGACTTGTCAAGATGGCTTCTGAGCAAAACCTTTCTCTTAGAATCGCAGGTATCAGAATTCTGGAGGCCCGGGCCCAGTTGGGAATCGCTATCGGAGATTTTTATCCTCAGTCGCAATCTGTAGGAGGAAGTTATTCCTATACAGATGCGAGCAAACACACGGCAAATTCACAGCCTGGGGCAGACTTTAAATACGGCAATATGGATATTGGATTTGACGCTGCCTGGGAATTGGATTTCTGGGGTAAATTCCGCCGTGCCGTTGAATCAGACATACGTACACTTGAAGCGTCAATTGCAAATTATGATGACATCCTGGTCACGCTCACTGCCGAGGTGGTCCGCACCTATGTTCTTATCCGTACACTGGAGAGGCGCCTGGGCATTTCTATAGAGAACGTAAAAACTCAGAAACAGTCTCTTCAAATTACCGAAACCCGTTTCAAAGAAGGGGACATCACAGAACTGGATGTACAACAGGCCAGAGCCCTTCTGCGGGATACCCAGGCCCAAATTCCCAGGATACAGGCTGACCTTCGTCAGAGCAAGAACGGGCTTGCCATTTTACTTGGCATGCTTCCCGGGGAACTCAAGGATATATTAGAAGCATCGACATCCATTCCCATAGTACCGGGTGAGTTAATAGTGGGGATTCCCTCGGAATTGCTGCGCCGACGTCCGGATATCCGCCTTGCAGAGCATCAGCTTGGCGCCCAGGGCGCCCGGATCGGTGTCGCACAGGCAGACCTTTACCCCCATTTTTCACTGTTCGGCTCCATCGGTTTGCATGCGAGCGACGCATCTGTAACAGCAGCCGGTTTTCCCGGCGGCTCCTCATTTGGCGATTTATGGGATTCCGACAGCGTCTCTTTTTTCGGTGGTGCTGGTTTTAGCTGGAACATCTTTAACTACGGACGCATCAAAAACCGTGTTCGTGTTCAGGATGCCCGGTTCGAGCAACTGGCTGTTAATTATAAAAATAAAGTACTCAAGGCGGCTCAGGAAACAGAAGACGCCATGGTTTCTTTTTTGCGATCACGGGAGGAGGCTGAGTTTTTGTCGGAAAGTGTGGATGCAGCCACACGTTCAGTGGGCCTTGCCATGATTCAGTACCGGGAAGGACTGGTGGACTATCAAAGAGTTCTGGATTCCCAGCGATTTCAGAGCCAAGAGCAGGACCTTTTGACCCAAACTCAAGGCTCTGTCGTTCAGAATTTTATTGCTGTGTTTAAAGCTCTCGGAGGAGGCTGGCAGATTCGTGAAGGAAAATATTTTGTTCCTGAGGAAACCCGAAAAAAGATGCAGGAACGGACGGACTGGGGAAATTTGCTGTCCCCCACAAAACAGGAAACACCATTAGATGATAAAAACAGATTGGAATTGCAAAAGCCGGAATGGTAATACCCGGATCAAATCCCTGTTTCCTGTTCCCGGCGCCTTAACCCCAACCTGACATGTGTAAAGGATGAACACATGTCAGCGATACCTTAAGACATATATATAGCAAACTGAGCGACCAACTATCTGCCGCAATAGAAGCAGCTGTTCGTGCTGTCAGGGAATGGGATCAACGCGCAGCGGATGAGGTGCTGACCATGAAGGCGGAAATTGATCATCTTATTAGTCAGGCCCTGGAAATTCAGTCTCAGGACCTGACCAAAGTCGGGTCTGAAAAAATCGAGATCATCCGCATAGAGATGACAGTACTGGAAAACCTGAAACGGATTCATACTCATCTCAAACGAATTGCCCGGGAAATAATGCCCCGGGCAGTCCGTGTTTAGCAGGCTTGTAACACAAGTAGAAAATTAATGCACATCGTAATTAAAGAGTCGGCAGTAAACTACGCTACGCCTTGTTTGCCTGCAAAGATTGAGAATCAGGCGATTGAGTATCAGGCTATAAATTATTTTAATTTATTCCACCTTGTGACCCTTTGTGTCTTTGAGGCTTTGTGCGAAAATAAAATCAAAATTACGGGGCATCATTGTTTGGCATGACAACATTTTCCACAGCGTCAGTCCTTTTTGAAAGCCATCCCCCGCCAAGGGCCTTATAAAGCTTGACATAGGCGTTGAAATAGAGCTGTCTGTTTAGGGAATACTCAAGCTGGGCGGAAAACAGGGTGCGTTGGGAATCCAGTACTTCAAGATAGGAACTGACCCCCTTGTCATACCGCTCAAAAGAAAGCTTATACGCATTTTCAGCCGCAGTCACCTTACGCTGGGACGCTTCACTTTCCCTTCTGTAGGTATCTACTTCCACTAAAGCATCCTCCACCTCCTTAAAGGCGGTGAGCACCACTTCCTGGTAGCTAAACAGTGCCTGACGGGTCTGTTCCTTGACCACTTCCACCCTGAATTTGCTTTTATTGAAATCAAACAAAGGGCCTAAAAGGCCGCCGCTTACGTTCCATATCCCGCCACTAGTGGTAATATTAGATACTTCGGAAGAGGCAAGCCCTAACGCACCGGTCAGACTGATGGCTGGAAACCGCTGGGCCACAGCCACACCGATTTTTTCGTTGCTGGCATGCACAAGAGCCAGGGCTCTCTTGATTTCAGGACGACGCTCCAGAAGGGATGCAGGCATGCCCACAGGAATCATGGGAGGCAGCGCCTGTTTCTCCAGTGCAATGCCCGTTCGCACCGCCCCGGGCAAAAAGCCCATAAGCAATTTCAACTGGTGTTCAGTTTTCGCAATCAGGCGTTCATAGGAGGGGATGGCGCCGGCGGCCACTTCCAGCTGAATCTGGGCCTGGTTCACATCAATTTCCGGAATAATCCCCTTGTCAAACCGTTTGGTAATAATATCCAGACCTTCCTGCCGGGAGATAAGGGTTTCCCGGGACATATTCAGGCGCTGGCGATAGTCCAGAAGCTGGTAATAGGCGGACACCACATCGGAAATAAGTGTGGTGCGTACAGCCCATGCACCGTAGGCCGAGGCCAGAATCTCGGCCTGGGCCGCAGCAGTGGATCGCTTGAATTTTCCCCAGAAATCCAATTCCCAGGACAGGTTGGGAGCTACATAATAATTATTGTTGGTATATGTGGACCGGGTTCCCGCATAGTTGCCCACAGACGCGCCTGCCCCAAGGTCGACAGCCGGGAACTGATCGGCCCGGGTCACCCCGTAGGAGAATCTGGCCTCTTCAATCCGGCTTAATGCCGTTTTCAAATCCTGGTTGTTTTCAAGAGCTGTGGTCACAAGTTCATAAAGCACCGGGTCTTTGAACAGCTCCCACCACTTTAAATCCTGGTCGCTGCCGGAATCCGCCGGGGCAAACCGGTACGCTGCCGGAACATCCACGACAGGGGGTTCAAAATCAGGCCCCAGGGTAAGGCAGCCGGACAGGCCGAATCCTGACAAAAGGACCAAGACGATAAACAATGCGGGAGTGGACGACAATCTATTCATGACCATAACTTTCAAGCTTTCTTGTTACTCGATGGTTGAGTGTTAGCCAAATCTCGTTTCTTTTCATACCGGCACAGCTTGCCGACAAGCACGAACAGCATGGGATAGAAAAACACCCCAAGCAACGTGGCCAGGCACATGCCGCCCAAAAGCGCCACGCCCATGACTTTACGCGACAAGGCGCCTGCGCCCGTGGCCACCACCAGCGGTAAAATACCCAGGATAAAAGAAAATGCCGTCATCAGGATCGGACGGAACCGTATTTTTGCCGACTCAATGGCCGCATCAAACAGGCTCATCCCCTCGTGAAACTTAATATTGGCAAACTCCACAATCAAAATGGCATTCTTGGCAGCCATGCCAATGAGCATCACCAGGGAGATCTGGGCAAATACGTTGTTTTCGTAAGTTAAATCCAAAAACCGCGCCAGGTACAAAAGTCCCATGGCCCCCAACAGGGCAAAGGGTGTCCCCAAAAGGATGCTTAAGGGAAGGGACCAGCTCTCGTACTGGGCCGCCAGAATCAGGAACACAAAAATCAATGAAAATACAAAAACCATGGTCCCGGTGCCGGAAGCGGCCTTTTCTTGGAAGGACATATCGCTCCAGGCGTAAGCCATGTCATCGGGCAGCACTTCGGCGGCCACCGCTTCCAGGGCTGCCATGGCCTGGGCCGATGTGTAGCCCTGGGCAGGGGTCCCGGATATTTCTGCGGTCCGCATGAGGTTGAACCGGTTGGTATAATCGGGACCGTACACATCTTCGACCTTGATAAACGCAGATATGGGCACGCTTTTTCCTGCCTTATTTCTCACAAAGAACCGGCCCAACTTTTTTTCGTTTAGCCGGTACTCGGGTTCCGCCTGGATATAGGCCCGGTAAAGACGTCCAAACCTGTTAAAATCGTTGACATAGGTGCCACCCAAGAACGTACCGATGGCGGTATAGATGTCATTGAGATCGATGCCGGCTTTTAATGCTTTGTCCCGGTTTACCTCAATACGCTTCTGGGGCACGTTGGGGCTGAAGGTGGTACGAATGGATCCAATTTCCGGCCGTTTTTGGGCTGCCGCAATGAACTGGTTGGCCTGGTGCCCCAGATACGCCGGGGTATTGCCCACACGGTCCTGGAGCATAAAGGTGAACCCGGAGCCCGTACCAAGGCCGGGGATGGCCGGCGGGGCAAAGGCAAACACCTGGGCCTGATTGACCCCGAAATAAAACTCTTTATTTAACTCATTGACCAGATCATCTGCTGTTTTATCCCGCTGATCCCAATCCTTGAGCGAAATAAACAAAAACCCGTAATTGGGTCCCATGGAGGAAGAGAGCATGGAATAACCCGTGGCATTGGTCACATATTCCACTTCCGGGTGTTTGGCAATAATCTTTTCCACCTGTCGGGTCACGGCGTCCGAACGCTGGAGGGATGCTGCATCGGGCAGCTGTACATTGACCATGAAATAGCCCATGTCCTCTGTGGGAATAAACCCGCCGGGCAAAAGTTTACCCAAAATGCCGGTACCGCAACACACCGCGATAATAAAAATAACACCGAGCAAAGCCTTGCGGACAACCATGCGGGTAATTTTGGTATACACATTAGTGGAGGTGTCAAAGGCGTTATTAAACATTGAAAAAAACATACCCAAAGGCCCCCGGTAGGGTTTAGGGGCTTTAAGCAGCAAACCGCAAAGAGCCGGGCTTAAAGACAACGCATTGACGGAGGAAAAGAGAACTGAAACTACAATGGTAAGGGCAAACTGCTGGTAAAGCCGTCCGGTAATACCGCCCATGGCTGATACGGGCAAGAACACCGCCACAAGAACCAGGGTGGTGGCTATAATGGGTGCGGTAACCTCGCGCATGGCTTCAACCGTGGCGGGTTTGGATTCCATACCCTTGGCAATATTGACCTGGACCGCCTCCACCACCACAATGGCATCATCCACCACAATACCAATGGCCAGCACAAGCCCCAGCAAAGACAGGTTATTCACCGTGAAGCCCAACAGCGGAAACGCCACAAACGCCCCGAGCAGGGAGACCGGAATGGCAATGGTGGGGATCAGGGTGGCCCGCCAGTCCTGAATAAAAATAAAAACAACAAAAATAACCAGGGCCAGGGCAATCACAAGGGTCTCAATGATTTCGTTAATACCTTTGGTGATGGGAAGTGTGGCATCCAGTGACACGTCATACCGCATACCCTTGGGAAAGGATTTGGACAGCTGGCCCATCACCGACCGGATCTGCTTGGCCAGGTTCACGGCATTAGACCCCGGCGCCTGATACAGGGCAATAATGGAACAGGGTTTGCCGTCCAAGCGAGAAACCACATCGTAGGACTCCACGCCAAGTTCCACACGAGCCACGTCCATAATTTTGACCTGGGCCCCGCTATCCGTGGTGCGGATGACGATATCGCCAAAGGCCTCACTGGAAGCAAGCCGATCGGGCAGCCGCACGGTATAGGTAAATTCCGTCCCATCAGGTGCGGGTTCAGCCCCGAACTTCCCCCCCGGCACAATGACGTTTTGGGCCTTAATGGCATTGGTAATTTCAGATACGGTCATGTCGAGCTGGGCCAGGCGGTCCGGCTTGATCCAGATGCGCATGGAGTAGTCTGAGCCACCCAGGACATCCACCCGGCCGATACCTTTCAACCGCGCCAGGGAGTCCTTGATATTAATCAAAGCATAGTTGTTCAAAAAAGTCTGATCATATTTGTTCGACGGATCGGTGAGTGACACCAACATCAGAATGTTGGGCAGCGATTTTTCCGTGGTCACCCCTAAACGCTTGACCTCCTCAGGCAGTTTGGCCGTGGCGGCTGACACGCGGTTCTGCACAAATACGGTATTCATGTCCGGATCAGTGCCGATCTCAAAGGAAACGTTAATGGTCATGGTACCATCATTGGCGTTCACCGATTTCATGTAGAGCATATTGTCCACACCGTTGATATCCTGTTCAAGCGGTGTGGCCACAGAGGCTTCCACATTCGTTGCGTTGGCACCCGTGTAGCTGGCACGCACCTGCACAATGGGCGGGGTAATATCGGGATACTGCTCCATGGGCAGCTGTAATAAAGACAAAACACCCAGGATTACCGTGACAATCGCAATAACCATGGCGACTATTGGTCGCCGGACAAAAAAAGCACCCATTATGCATCTTCCTGCGCTATACGGTCCACCTTCACCTCTTCGGCCGTCACCTTGGTCCCGTCGGCAACTTTCTGCAACCCTTCATACACAACGAATTCACCACCTGAAAGGCCTTTTTTAATCAGCACAAAATTGTCAATATCCGGTCCAAGGGTAACATCCTGCTCCTTTACGACGCCGTCGCCACCCACCACGAACACCTTTTTAAGACCTTGCAGGTCCGTGATGCAGCGCTGGGGAACAAGCACACCGTCCTTGACGCTGGCGATCATGGCCTTGATCTTGCCGAACTGACCGGGGCGCAACAGGCCATCCGGGTTGGGAAAGGAGACCTGCACCAGAATCGCACCGGTGGTAGGGTCAATCTGCCGGTCCATGAAATTAGGCGACCCCTTGTGAGGGTAAACAGAGCCATCGGCCAGAATCAACTGGATATCAATATTGGAGGATTTTCCCCGGTCTATTTCTTCCCGCCCGGATGCCTTAAGATGACGGGCGACCCCAAGGTATTCGGATTCCGTCAAGAAAAATTCGGCTAAAACGGATTTGGTATTGGAAACGGTATTCAAAATGACAGGATTGGGATCACGGCCCACAAAGTCCCCGACCTTGGCTTTTGTTTTCCCAATGATGCCGTCAATGGGAGAATAGACCTTGGTATATCCCATCTGGATCTGGGCAGCCCGGACATTGGCCTGGGCTGCGGTCACACCGGCTTTTGCCGCATCGTAGGCAGCCACGGCTCCGTCGAGATCGCTTTGGGATACGGCATTCATCTTTGCCAGGGGCCGGTATCGGTCCAGATCCCGTTTGGCCTTAACCTTTCTTGTCTCGGCCTCGGCAAGAAGCCCTTTCATTGAAGCGACCTGAGCCTCAAAAGGCTGGCTTTCGATGGTGTAAAGCAGATCACCAGCCTTAACCGCCGAGCCCTCCTTGAAGTGAACCCCTTTTAAAAAACCTTCCACCCGGGCCCTTATGGCAATGTCCTTGACACCGTAAATCTGACCCACAAAAATTTGGTAAATGGGCACATCCTGGGCAAGTGTTTTATATACGCTTACACTTACAGGCGGAATGGCCTTGGCGTTTTTCTGATCGGCTTTTTTACAGGCCGGTGTCGAAACCAGCAACATGAGCACCAGCAGTAGAACGCTAAATTTAATTTTCATAAAAATAACCCTTTAGGTGTGGAAACCCAAGCTTTCAGGCTTGGATAGCTGACACGAATCCATGTGTTAGTGTTTACTTATTTTTATTATACTATTCCCCCTGTATTTTAAACCATTTTTCCAAGAAACTTGTATTTGGACAGTTTATAAAAAAAATTTCGCTTTCCAAACCACTCATCTGCCGCATTTCATCCAGGCAATTTTTCGTCTAAACACAGGATCGCTGGCTTTAGGACCACAATCCACGGCAATGGCCCCGCCGGACCCTGTTATACCGATCTTTTTTCAGCCGCCTGGGGCAGGTAAACATCAAAACAACTGCCTTTTCCTTCAGTACTGTCCACAAATATATAGCCCTTGAGCCGGGCTATAATACCTTTGATAATGGGAAGACCCATGCCCGTGCCCCGTCCTTCTGTCTTTGTTGTAAAATAGGGCTCAAATATATTATCCATAACAGCACGGCTCATCCCGTGTCCCGTATCCTCCACCTGCAAATGAATATAGGAGCCGGGCAATATCTGACGCGTCTCTTCAAAAGACCTTTCTTTAACGTAAATCTCATCCAGACGGACGGTAAGAACACCGCCGTTATCCGCCATGGCATGATAGGCATTGGTACAAAGATTCATAACAAGTTGATGAATCTGGGTGGGGTCTGCCATAACAGGCGCAAGATCCGTTCTGACTAACGTTTCGATCTTTATGTTTTTGGGAACAGAGCCCCGCATCAACTTTAAGCTCTCCTTGATAATGGGGCCGGGGTGGCATCGGATATATTCCTTTTCCCCCTGGCGGCTGAATGCCAGAATCTGGGCCACCAAATCCTGGGCGCGGACAGATGCGCTTTTCACCCTGCGAAGGTATTTGAGCATCTTTTCATCTTCCGGGCATATTGACAGGCACAAATCCGTATACCCAAGGATGGGGGACAAAATATTATTAAAATCATGGGCAATACCGCCGGCCAGCACGCCAAGGGCCTCCATCTTCTGAAGCTGCACGATCTGGCGTTTAAATTCACCCTGCTGTTTTTCATACGTCTGCCGCCTGTAAACGCCGCTGATGTGCTGGGCCACGCCCATAACCAGGTTGGTGTCATGTTTGTCCAGTTTTCTGAGGGTAACCGTATTTCCGGCAATCATAATGCCAATGGGCTCGCCGTCCACTTCAATGGGGCTGACAATAAAGGAGCGGGGTTTGACCCGGTCGATAAATTCCAGACTTTGGGGAAATTTGCGCCTAAGCCATGCCATATCGTTAACAAGTATGGTTTTATTATGCATGAAGGACTCGTAAAACACCTCTTCGGGCGCGTCCGTTCTTTCAAAGGGGATGCTGTAATTGGCAATATACAGCTTTTCGACCTCGGTGAATCCATATCCGCCGCAATAGGCCAAAGACGTTTTCTCATCATTGGCAATCATGATCATCACACGGTCATACCGAAGTTTTTTACCCACGATACTTGCGGCCCGGTCAAAGCTGCACGCATCAGGATACTCAATCCCCAGGACCTGTCCAACATCAACAATAACCTTTGAATTTTCCGCATTGATTTCAATCTGACTGAGCACCTCTTCCCTGGCCGTATGAATACCGCTTAAAGACCTTGCAAGCGCCGTTGATTTTACCCGCTGGCCGGCCCACCCCAAACCAAGAGACAATAAGACAGGACAAATCAACCAAAAACTTTTGGGCAAAACACCAGCAGGCATTATCCACAACGCAATGAGCATCGCTATTGCGGCAGCACCGGCAAGCCAGGAAAGTATGGTAAGTATGGGAAACGCCGAATCCTTCCAGGTAAGCTCATACCGGCAGACCTTTTCCCCCTTGAACATACATTCCGTATGGCGCACGGTCAGTTCATTATGAAGGAAAACATCGGCAAGTCCCTGGAAATAGCCCTGTCGGATCTCGCACTGGAATGGCTCTTCTTTTATCCCTTCAGTGGGCGTGATCACAATCTCGATTTTATTTTTTCCTGTATAACGGCTGGTATATCGCGAAGACCGTGTCAGGCCCCCGGCATATTTTTCCATCATCCCACAGGCCCGTCTGACCCCGACAAAGGGCAGCACCAAGCTGCGAATCATTCCCAGACATTCGGATTTCACTACGTACCGGCCGGCCTCCCGGTCAATTCGCATATTATCTGTAAGCAGACTCAAACGCTCATGGAACCGATTGAGCTGTGCCTGGCAAAGCCACAGGGAGTTAACACCACCCCGGCTATAGTTCTCGATCCCAGCGTCGTCCATGAGATTCTCGATTTCAATTTCAGGATATTTTTCCCGAATAAGGGCCACATAGACATCGAGTATCTTAATGCTATACAGTTCTTTTTCTTTTGCAGTTTCCATTTTCGATTTTCCCATGGGTTGAAACCTTGCGTCCGTTCTTTAATAAACAATCAGCGCGTAAGATTCAATCGCATTGTTATAAACTAGAACGTCACTTCTTTCTGCAAAAAAAATATTCTTTTAAAATTAAATCCATACACAGGTAGCGTCCATTGCAAAATTCGCCGGACCTGCGAAATCAACAACAGTGCGTTATGTTTCTAACCAACACATCGGATCAGGGGTGAATTTTCTGAATTTTTTGACAAAGATTTTATGATATATTATATCAATACATTTCTTATAATTTGATAAACTATAATTAGGGAGGATGGATGGATACAGGAAAAGTTAACCAGCGGATTTTATCATTCATGGAAAAACGGGATATGGATATCAAGGCATTGTCCGAGGCCGCCGGCCTTGATCCCCAATTTATCAAGGCCATGCTTGAAGAAGACGCCTACCCCCCCCTGGGTCCTCTAATGAAAATTGCCCGGGCCCTGGGTGTGCGTTTAGGCACCTTTCTGGATGACCAGGACAGCAGTGATCCCTATATTGTCCGCAAGGCGGACCGGGCAGGCGGATTCTCCGTTCTTGACGGTACCAACAAAGCCCCTGCCTTAAATTTCTATGCTTTAGGTAAAGGCAAGTCAGACCGGCACATGGAACCGTTTTTTGTTGAAATCATGCCTGAATCCGCAAAGAAAAAAACACTGTCTTCCCATGAAGGCGAAGAGTTTATTGTTGTTGTTTCAGGTATCGTGGAAGTGATTTACGGAAATAAGACCTATGAACTGAAGCCCGGCGACTCCATTTATTACAACTCTGTGGTTCCCCATTATGTCTCCTGTGTCGGAGAAGAAAAGGCTGAAATTCACGCAGTGGTTTATATTCCGGAATAACAGCCATGGGCCGACCTGGTCTATCGAGACCCAGGCTCACCCCATAACAAAACATGAATGAAACTAAAGACATCAACAATAAGCCGAAGAGGAATAAAGCATCATATGGACGAGACTTTGCCATTGCAATCCCTGACTTTAGGCCAAATCCTTGACAGAACAGTTGAAAAATATCCGGACAATCCGGCCGTTGTGTATGTGGACAGAAATTTTCGCCTGACATATAGCCAGTTTGCCACCTATGTAGATGAAACAGCCAAAGGTTTGATGGCCCTGGGCGTTAAAAAAGGGGAAAAAGTAGGCATATGGGCCACAAATATACCGTACTGGGTTGTATTGCAGTTTGCCACGGCTAAAATCGGGGCTGTGCTGCTCACGGTTAACACCAACTATAAAACAGCGGAACTTGAATATCTGCTCACCCAATCTGAATGTGAAAATATCTTTCTCATTGACGGATATCAGGACACGGATTACATATCCACGATATATGAACTGGTGCCGGAGTTGAAAACCTGTCAGCGGGGCCACCTGAAATCTCAAAAATTCCCCCATCTTAAACGGGTGGCCTTCCTTGGCCCTGAAAAACACAGGGGTATGTATACCATCCCCGAAATCCGGGCCCTGTCTGTAATGACTTCCGACGAGGAATACCAGGCCCGCCAGGACAGCCTGGATCCCCATGATGTGGTGAATATGCAATATACGTCGGGAACTACGGGCTTTCCCAAAGGTGTTATGCTCACCCATTACAATATCGGCAACAACGGTTACTGGATCGGTGCCAACCAGAACTTTGGTCCCGATGACCGGGTCTGTCTTCCCGTGCCCCTATTCCACTGCTTTGGCTGTGTACTCGGGGTACTTGCGGCCGTGAACCACGGCACCTGCATGGTGATTCTGGAAGGATTTGATCCCCTTTTGGTCATGGCCTCGGTGGAACAGGAAAAGTGCACCGCCCTTTACGGGGTGCCCACCATGTTCATTGCCGTGCTGGAACATGCGCTTTTCAACAAATTTGATTTTTCATCCCTTCGCACCGGCATCATGGCAGGGTCCAACTGCCCCATCCATGTCATGGAACAGGTCATTGACAAGATGAACATGACGGAAATAACCATCTGCTACGGTCTGACCGAAGGCTCTCCGGTCCTGACCCAAACCCGGATCCACGACGACATCCGGGTGCGGGTAGAGACCGTGGGAGGCGCTCTGCCTCACCTTGAAATCAAGGTCATTGACATTGACACCGGCGCGGAACTGCCCCCGGGCAAACAAGGTGAAGTGTGCTGCAGGGGGTATAACGTCATGAAAGGATACTACAACAATCCCGAAGCCACAGCCGAGGCAATCGACGCGGACGGCTGGCTGCATTCGGGCGATCTCGGGGTCATGGACGAAGCAGGCAACCTGTCCATCACTGGCCGGCACAAGGACATGATCATCCGGGGCGGGGAAAATATCTATCCCAGGGAGATCGAAGAATTTTTATACCGCATGGATGAAATCCGGGATGTCCAGGTGGCTGCGGTTCCCAGCGAGAAATACGGTGAAGAGGTCGGAGCCTTTGTGATCCTGAAAGAGGGGGCAGATATTGAACCCAACGATATTCAGGACTTCTGCCGGGGAAAAATCAGCCGGTACAAAATTCCCAGATATATCCATTTTATTGATAATTATCCCATGACGGCCTCGGGCAAAATTCAGAAATATAAATTGACGGAGATGTCTGAAGATATATGGCCTGAAAGACGATAGGCACCCAATGTTATAAAATTTAACACGCCATATTTTATTCCATGCCTACCCGGTTAATTCAGTAGGGGCAACCCCCTGTGGTTGCCCCCTGTTTTCACCCCAAGAGGGCAGGCACGGGGGCCTGCCCCTACAAGTTTTATGGAAGGTACCTGCAACAAAACCAAACAGACTCTAAAATAAGAAAAGATTAGAAATGCGAATATCTGCCGCTGTTAACACTGTCATTGCCTGTTTGCTTTTAGCCATACCCATGCTCACCGGCCAAGCCCTGTGCCGGGAGTTGACCATCATGACCCATGACAGCTTCAGCATGTCGGAATCCGTGCTTAAGGAGTTTAAAAAGTCCGTGGGTGCGGACATCACGATCTTACGGTCCGGCGACGCCGGCCAGGCATTAAACAAGGCGATTCTGTCCAAAAACAATCCCATGGCTGACCTGTTTTTCGGGGTGGACAACACCTTTATCGGACGCGCTCTGGAAAATGATATTTTCATTAGCTACACCCCCAAAGGCTTTGAACATATTGACACCTCCCTTTTACTGGACGACAAAAACCGCCTGATACCCATAGATTTCGGTGATGTATGCCTCAACTATGACATCAAATGGTTTAAAGCGAAACATATTGCCCCCCCGGCCGGTCTCGAAGATCTCATTCACCCGGCATACAAGGACCTCACCGTTGTTCAGAACCCGGCCACATCATCCCCGGGTCTTGCCTTTCTTCTGGCCACCATCAGCCGTTTCGGGGAAAATGAATACATCTCTTTCTGGCAGAAACTCAAAGCCAACGGGGTCATGGTGGTAAACGGCTGGCAGGAAGCCTACTGGGGGCAATTCACCGCCGCCTCAAAAGGAGATCGCCCCATTGTGGTCTCTTACGCCTCAAGTCCTGCGGCAGAAGTGTTTTATGCTGAACAAAAACCAGCCACAGCTCCCACCGGTATCGTCATTGGGAATAAATCCGCTTTTCGCCAGATTGAATTTGCCGGTATCCTGAAAAACAGTGCCAACACCGATCTTGCAAAAAAGGCCATGGACTTTTTTTTAAGTAAAACATTCCAGGAAGATATCCCTTTGCAGATGTTTGTGTTTCCGGCCAGCACCAAGGCAAATCTGCCGGACGTGTTCTTAAAACATGCAAAAATTACAGATGCGCCTGCGGCGTTGCCCCCAGAGGACATCAACCGGAACCGGGATAAATGGCTTCGGGAATGGACGGAAAACCTGTTGCGGTGAAAACAAGGAGTTATACGCACCCCTATGTGCTGGCGGGGCTGGTTCCCCTTGTATTTTTCCTTATTTTCTATTTTTACCCCCTGGCCGGTATTTTTCTTAGAAGTTTTGTGCCGGACTTCCCCGCACACCTTCACATTGACCTGTCTTTTTTGAATCAGGTTTTCGGATCACAACGCCTTCATCACATCATTCGGTTCACCTTCTGGCAGGCTGCCGTCTCCACGGGCCTGACCCTGGCGTTTGCTTTTCCGTGCGCCTTTGTCATGTCCCATTACGAATTTAAAGGTAAACAGTTTTTAACCCTGTCGGCCTCTATCCCCTTTGTCCTGCCTGCCGTGGTGGTGGCTGCCGCACTTGATGCAAGTTTCGGTAAAAACGGATGGCTTGGCGTGTTAAATATACGCCATCCTTTGGTTTTAATTTTCATAGCCCATGTATTTTACAATTTTTCGGTCATGCTCAGAATTATAACCAGTTTCTGGGCAGGGTTGCGGGCAAATGTCCAGGAAGCAGCCGCCATGCTCGGCGCAGGGCCGTTTCAGACATTTATCCATATTACCCTGCCCCTTCTCATGCCCGCGGTATGGGCGGCATCCTTTCTGGTGTTCATCTTCTGTTTTTCAAGCTTTGGCATTATTTTAATCCTTGGGGGCCCTGCCTATTCCACCATAGAGGCAGAAATTTACCGCCAGGCCGCCCATATGTTCAACCTGCCGGTGGCATCTTTTCTCTCCCTGATTCAAATCGGGTTTACCCTGGTGCTCATGGGCCTTTACACTGCCTTCTCCCGAAAAGCGGTGCGCTTTGCGCCCAAAGGCAGCCATACCAATTTTAAACAGCCGAAAAAATTCTGGGAAAAAGCCGCAGTGACAGGAAATGCCTGCTTTATTCTCCTGTTATGCCTTTTCCCCTTAGCAGCGCTTGCAGGCAAGTCCGTGGTCCATGAGGGGCAATTGTCCCTGATTTATTACCGGGCCATTTTTGACAATCCTGCCGGTTCCATTTTTCATGTCCCCCCCTTTACCGCGATTAAATTTTCCTTTATTTTTGCCGGAACAGCCCTTGCGATCGCTCTTGTGACCGGTCTGTGTGCAGCCCTTTGCCTGAATCACCTGGACCGAACAAAAGCAAAAGGGCTTGCGGCCTTTTTTGACCCGTTGTTTATGCTGCCCCTGTCCACGTCGGCAGTAACCCTGGGATTCGGCATTATCATCACCCTGGACCGGCCACCGCTTAACCTGCGTACGTCGACGCTGCTTGTTCCCTTGGTCCATGCCCTGGTGGGATTTCCCTTTGTACTTCGGGCGGTGCTGCCTGCCCTGAAAAATATTCCCAATAACATCAGGGAGACGGCCGCCATGTTAGGGGCATCCCCGGGAAAAATATTCAGATGTATTGACCTGCCACTGATATCCGGTGCACTGACAGCAGGCGCCGTGTTTGCCTTTACCATCAGCATGGGGGAATTCGGCGCCACCATGTTTACGGCAAGTCCGCGTACGCCCACAATCCCTATAGCCATTTACCGATTTTTAGGCCAGCCGGGTGCCATGAATTACGGCCAGGCCATGGCCATTTCCACCCTTCTCATGGCCGTGACGGCAACCGGGTTCATTATCATTGAAAAAATCAGTTTAAAAGGAATACATCAATTTTAATGGAAAATGAGCTCATCATAGACAGCGTAAGCAAAACCAATACAACAGGCAGCTATATTCTAAACAACATTAACCTTGCTCTGCCCCGGGGCAGCCGGCTGTCTGTGCTTGGTCCTTCGGGCTGCGGAAAAACCACGCTGTTACGTATGATTGCAGGGCTTGATACGCCGAACTCAGGCGATATCCTCTTCAACGGCGTGTCCATCCTGGATCTGCCCCCATACAAGCGTAATTTCGGCATGATGTTCCAGGACTATGCCCTGTTTCCCCACCTGAATGTATTTGCCAACATTGCCTTTGGCTTGAAAATGAAGCACATGCCCAGACGGGCACAGGCCCCAATTGTGGCAGAAATGCTGGCGCTGACCAATCTTGAAGGATTTGAAAACAGAAAGGTAGATGAACTGTCCGGGGGCGAGCGCCAGCGGGTTGCCCTGGCAAGGACCCTTGCGCCGAACCCCAGACTGCTTATGCTGGACGAGCCCTTAAGCGCCCTGGACCGGGTCTTGCGAAAACACTTGTTAGATCAACTCACACAAATTTTCTCCCGCCTGCACATCACCACCATCTTTGTCACCCATGACCACAAAGAAGCCTTTGCCGCCGGATCACAGATCATCCTGATGAACCATGGCAAAATTGTCCAGCAGGGCAGCCCCGACAATCTTATTCATCATCCGGTCAACGACTGGGTCAAATCGTTCATGGCCTGATCGTTTCTGTTTCCATCGCAAAAACTGAAAGTCCGTATACGGGTCCAAGCCCCCCTCTTATCCGTGCTCGTGCTCGTGCTCGTAAACGTGTTCGTTAACGTTCACGAATACGCAAGAATCATAGCTAAAACTACCCGCTTAAAAGACGGGGGTTTTAACCTTTGATTGGGACTAATAAAACAAGAGAATCCAGGCCAGAACCAGTATTTTGGACAAAAGACCAAACGTCATGGTCAGAACACAGATGACAGTACCGTTACGCCCCCCGTAAATGGCTATATACCGGGGCAAGGTCCGGCGCAGGCGGGTAATGGGTATCATGATAAGACCGCCGGCAATCAGGGCCGTAATCGCCTCATAACCGCTGATACTGTTTTGGGTTAAAAGGGTTGACATGTAGCTGATCCCGGCAACCGGGCTGAATATATAGGTGGTAAGCGGACCAATGACGGCCGGGGACAGGCCAAGGGCGGATGTCAAAGGGGCGATCCCCGCCTCTGCCCAAGACAGCATTCCCGACTCAGCCAGCACTTGAACCAGCAGGGTCACAACAGCCAGCACACTCGTCATTTTAAAAAACATTTTTTTTCTTGCATGCCAGGAGTCTATCAAAAGCCGGATAAAACTGCGGTTAAGACAGTCCGTATCCTCCGGTGTACATTCATAGGCGGAAAACGCGTCATCCCCGATTTCCAAAGGCTCCCTGCCATTGCCCGCGGCCCTTCCACGGACCAGTACATAACAAAGTTTCAATACACCGTTAAGCCAGAAGGCGGCAATGTAAATCATCGCCAGACGGGGTCCGAGCAGAGGCAGGACAATGGGAAGCTGAAAGGTCAGGGTCTCCTTGAGATGAAAGGGCACCGTATTGAGGATGCCGGTCAGCCGCAGTTCACGGTCGTCTAAGCGTGCGTCCGCATGGAATTGGGCTGCCATGGTATGGGCCGCAATCATGGAACCCACTGCGGCCAAGAAACAAACGGCCGTTTCGGCCGGCAGCCGGGCGATCCTTGCCACAGGTTTCCCAAAAGGTTTCAGGTGGCGCATCAGTCCCATCTGCATGAACAGCTCCACCCCGAAAAGGCTAATAAACATGACCGAGCCCATCCGAAACACCAGGTCCACTGTAAACACAATTGAAGATAATAAAATTTCCATATCCAGGTAGTTGCTAACTCGTTCAGACGGTAAATTTATAAACCCACATCTTTTGCCCTCTTAATGCCCTGCATAACTAGTCAACGGCAATCAAAGGTAAACAAACCCTGGCTGCGCCATCTGGAGGGTTAGCCAGTATTGTGAATTAGTTTATCAAATTTGCTTCAAGCCCAAGCCCGTAGGCTACACTGGTGAATGCGTCGGATGTTTTAATCTTATCTGCACCCAAACGGGACTCAAATATGGCCCTGATCAGCGGGATATAGGAAGAACCGCCGGTCAGAAACACGGCATTGATCTGTTCAGATCCGATTCCGGCATTGGCAAGGGTATCCGTCACGCAGGCGTCTATTTTTTCAACCAGGTCCTGGATCATCTCTTCAAAGGCTGTTCGTGTAACAAGCTCTTCGATGGCGATACCGTAATCCTTAAAACTTACGGTTGCGTCGTCATGGTCGGACAAACGGCACTTGGCTGATTCAATGGACCGGAATAATAAATAGCCATAGTTATCGCTGATCAGCCGTTCCAAATTTTCCAGCAAGCGCTTGTCCCTGAGCCCGGCACAGACTTTAAGTTCCTTGATACTCCCAAGGGTTTGGGGACGCCGAAGCCAGGGAATGCGGTGCCATTGCATCAGATGGCTCAGGACTAAGGGGGACAATCCCGTAAGATTATCACTGAACATGGATTTGACTTTAACATCCGTGCCATAGTGCTTTGCCACCTTGTGGCGCATGATCAGGGAGTCAAAATTATCCCCGCCAATATAAAGCCCGCCAACGGAAAGGATGTCCTGTTCCCTGTCCCCGGCATGTGGCGGATTACCCACCCTGAGCACGGTGAAATCGGAACTACCGGCACCAAAGTCGCCCACCAGCACAATCTGTTCCCGGTTTTCCGGCAGGCTGTTCTCATAGGCCCGGGCAGCGGCCACGGGCTCCATCTGCAATGAAATTTCCTTGAACCCGGCAAGTTGGGCTGCTTTTATCAGCCGCTGGGTTGCGGTGCGTTCCCGTTCTTCGTCCGTTGAGAAAATAACCGGACGGCCAAGTACAACCGTGTCCACATCCCGGCCAATAATTCTCTCCCCCCGCTCCTTCATGGTCTTAAGCAGATAACCGATCAGCTCTTCTATGGTGTAATTTTTACCGTAGACACTTGTCTTTTGAAAAGAAATGTCCGATAAGAAAGATTTTATCGATTGCATGTACCGGCCTTCGGCACCGTTGTCGATATATTGCTTAACCCCTTCATAGCCCACAAAGGACAAATTTTGTCCCTCTTCCTTTATAAAATAAAGAATGGATTTCAAAGAATTTGAAAGGGGATTACCCGGGTCAATATCCAGAAGTTGTACCTGGTTGTCAACACTTGCGGCCAACGCAGAGTTGGAGGTGCCAAAATCAATGCCAAATGTTGGGGACATATGCTTTCCTGATAGTGTCCCGAAAATACCGGGACCATTAACGGTTAAAAAAACAAGCCGATATATTTACAGGATAATGACATAAATTAAAAGCCCCAATGGTCATAATATTTAGTCTTAGCCGCCCTGGGCTTTACGGATAAGTGCTGCGTTCTTTTCCTTTACGTCCGGATACGCAGCCGCCAGGCTGTTGGATTTTTTGGCCAGGGAAACCGCCTGGACAACGTTTCCCTGGTCAAGCTGGGCCCTTGCCATCAGATGCCAGACCAAGGGGTCCTGACCATCAATGTACAATGCCTGCTCCAGGGTTGAAAAGGCAAGCTGGGGCTGTCTGTTTTTAAGTTGATTTTCGGCATTCCGGATCATCCGGGTCAACGCCGTGGGCCGGGGCCGCTGAACAGGGCGCACAGCAGACAAAAGCGGATTCTGGTCCCTGCCTTTACCCGCAATTGTCGAATCATCGGGCACAGTGCGTTGATCCGTTACAGGCCGCCCGCCGATCTCAGGCACGGATTCAGGGGGCAGGTGGGACTGGGGCATTGAGACAGGTCTTTTTTGCGCACAGGCTGATAAAACGATAAGGGCCAGGGCAATGAGATAAAAACAATATGTTTTCATTTGAATACGTCCTTGAGCCAATCAATAAGATATCGCGGCTTTTTTTTCTGCACCGGTTGCTTGCCGGGTCCGGGGACTGCCGGAGTTGAAGGTTCGACGTCAGCATCAGGATCGGGAACGGCAGGGGCAGACCCGCGGATAAAAGGCACGGCAAGGGCTTCTGGTGTATTATTATGCGTACGAAGCCCGGTCTGGGAATTGATCACCGCCCATTCAATATTTTCCGGTGGCGTCAAGACCAGGGGCGTATTGGGGATCTGGGCCATAATCCGGCCAAAAACCTGCATGGCACCGGAAGCCCCGGTGAGCCCTGTGGACTTGTTGTCATCCCTGCCCACCCAAACCACGGTTAGGCGATTTCCGGAAAATCCGGCAAACCAGGTATCCCGCAGATCATTTGTGGTTCCGGTCTTTCCGGCAATGCCCAGATCCGGGGAAAGCCATCTGGACAAAGATTTCCCGGTACCTTGGCGGACCACAGCCTGAAGCGTTTTGTCCACCAGAAATACGGCGCCCGGATCAAGATGTTGTGCAATGCGTAAAGGATAACGCTGGAGTGTTTCCCCGTCAGGGGTATAAACGGCGTTTATTGCCCGTGATGGGGTATAGAATCCTCCCGAAGCCAGGGTGTGGTAGACTTGGGCAACCTGGACAGGTGTCATCTCAAAACTGCCCAAAAGCATTGCAGGTACGAGCGGTTCAGCGGGTTTAAACCCCAACTGCCCCATGGTTGCAAAAACAGCTTCCAAACCAATATCCATGCCAAGCCTGACCGTTGACGTATTATAGGAGTGAACCAGGGCCTGGTACAAGGGCAGTTCCCCATGAAATTTTTTATCAAAATTCATGGGTTTCCAAAGACGGCCGCCACTCGTCAATGATACAGGCCCGTCACTGATCCGGGTCACCAAGGTATATTTTTCAGGCCGCTCCAGGGCCGAAAGGTACACCACAGGTTTCACTAGAGAGCCAATGGGACGCATTGCATCCAAGGCGCGGTTAAACCCTTCATATTCAGGTTTTTTTCCCCCTACCAGGGCCTGAATTTCATTGGTGGCACCGGCCGCGATCACCACACCGGCCTCAAGCTTTGCATTTCTGCCCGCCATAAAATCCGCCACCCCCTTTTCCGCAGCCAACTGCACCAAAGGATCCAAAGGGGTAAAAATACGCAGCCCTATGGTTTTTAAATCTTCTTCACGGTATTCTTCGAGCAGTCTGCGCTTAACCAAATCCAGGTAAAAAGGGAACCGCCATTGCCGGGGTACCGGAATAACGCCAAGGGGACGGCCAAGTGATTTTGTCAGCTGTGCGGATGAAAGCAGCCCCTGGTCTGCCATAAGGCCAAGAACAGTGTTTCGCCGGGCTATGGCCCGGTCCGGATGAACCCTTGGATTGTATACGGATGGCCCTTTAAGCATGCCCACTAAAAGAGCGATCTCTCCTGGGGAAAGAAACTCCAGAGACTTGCCGAAATAAAACTGAGCCCCTAAACCAAACCCGTGTATGGCCCTGGCGCCGTCCTGTCCTAAATAAACTTCGTTAATATAGGCTTCAAGAATTTCCTCCTTGGTAAATTGACGTTCAATGGCTGCCGCGACAAAAGCTTCGCTGAGCTTTCGTTTAAGCGTTTTTTCAGGAGAAAGGAAAAAATTCTTTGCCAGTTGCTGGGTCAGGGTACTGGCGCCTTGGGTAAACCGGCCCTGGCGGATATTAACCACAATGGCCCGGAAAATGGATTTAAAATCAATGCCGTAATGGGAATAAAAATTTTTATCCTCCACGGCAACAATGGCCTTTTTAAGTAATGCCGGAATATCTTCAGTGGTTAGAAGGATACGGTCTTCCATGGAAGAAGGATAGAACTGCCCGATCAGCACCGGGTCCAACTGTGCCATGTCAGCATTGCGCTGCCCGGTTTTAAGCCGGGTGATGCGGCCGCCGGATATAGTCAGCTCTGTGCGGCGCTGGGGCCGGCGCTGTGTACCAAAATCAAATGGCCGGCAATTGAGAACAAACCGGCCATGGTACCGGGTGTAAGTGCCCGGCACAGTCAGCTGCTCCTGGGTTTCAAGCCTGCGGTATCCCAGTAATTCCAATTCCTGCCCAAGGGATTTAGCGGACAGTTGCAACCCCGGATAAAGGGTCATGGGGCGCGCATATACTTTGGCCGGCACATCCCACAACCGTTCCTTGAACCGCTTGGCCACCTGATGGTTGATCAAATAAGCATAGCCCCCAAAGGCCATGCAGGCACATAAAAATATAAAAATGATCAACCGTCTTAATAGTTTCATTCAACCACTTTCAATAGTTGTGCTCCGGAATGTCCAGATTAAACAACTGCCGGGCCACATTCAAATAGAAAGAATCGTCCCGGTGATCACCGGTGTTACGCAAAAATAAAATGGGATCATGGATGGCACGGGACGCAATAGCCCTTGTCATCCTGCGGATGGATTCGGCATCATCCGTTGACAGATGGGGCAGCCCGGCCAGGGTTTTCTCACATTCCAGATTCACAATATCAGTCATTTTGCGATTGATGGCCTTGATGGTAGGCACCACGGCCAGTTCATCCAACCACCGGCGGAACGCCAGCAAAGCTTCCTCCACAAACCGTTGCGCCCTTACGGTTTCCTGTTCCCGCCGGCTCATATTTGTTTCAACAATATTTCTCAAATCGTCAATATCATAAACATAGGCATTGGATATTTTATTGATCCGGGGATCAATATCCCTGGGCACCGCAATATCAATAAAAAACAAGGTGTTGTTTTGTCTTTTTTTCATGACGCCCTTGACTTGGTCACGGGTTAACACATAATCCGTGGCCCCGGTGGAGCTGATAATGATATCCACATCTGCCAGTGCAGATTCCCGTTCCTCATACTGGACAGCTTGGCCGTTGAACTTGCGGGCCAGTTCCAGGGCGTTTTTAAATGTGCGGTTAACCACCACAATATCTTTCACCTGGTGGGTCATAAGGTGTTCAACAGCCAGTTCCGCCATCTCTCCGGCCCCGATGAGCATAACGCTTTTGGTGGCAAGATCGGCAAAAATTTTATGGGCAAGCTCAATGGCGGCATAGGAAATAGAGACGGCGTTATCACCAATGCCGGTATGTTTTCTCACCCGTTTTGCCACGGAAAAGGATTTGTGCATCAGACGGTTGAGCAGGACCCCTGTGGTACCGGCACTCACAGCGGTTTTATAAGCCTTTTTTACCTGCCCTAGAATCTGGGGTTCTCCCACCACCATGGAATCAAGACTTGCAGCCACGCAGAACAGATGGCGGATAGCATCATCATCCCTGTGGATGTACAAGGATGACTTGAATTCAGAAACAGGTAATTGTTTCAGTTTAGAGATAAATTGCATAACGGCATCAATTCCGTCTTTGTCTTCTAACGCCCGGCCTATCGGTATATAGAGAAATTCCAGACGATTGCAGGTGGAAAAAACCAGGCCTTCCTTGATACCCGAATCCTGTTTTATAAATTCAAGGGCCGTTTCAATCTGTTCCTGGGAAAAAGCCAGTTTTTCCCTGAGCTCCACAGGCGCGGTCTTATGACTGGCACCAATCAGAATTATCTTTGGCATAATGGGTTAATCTGCGTCCTGTTCCTATTGGGTAAACCCCTGGTGATGCCCGCCAAGGAAGGAATTCACCCCCAGGAAGGTAAAAATTAGTATAATAAAGCCAATCACGGACATAATTGCGGAATTGCGCCCCCGCCACCCCGAATAAAGCCGCAGATGCAAGAGCACCGCATACACCAGCCAGGCTCCCAGGGAAAACACCTCTTTTACATCCCATCGCCAGAAACTGCCCCACACGGACCTGGCATAAATAAAGCCGGTGACAAGCCCAAACGTAAGCAGAGCAAACCCTGTGGTAATACACGTATAGGACACTGCATCCAAAAAATCCAAAGACGGCAGTCGTTTGAAAAAGAAACCCGGACTTTTGCCCTTGATGCCCTGCTCCTGGAGCAGATAAAGGATACCGGCACCGCAAGCCAGGGCCAACATGGACTCCCCGGTAAAAATAAGAAGAATGTGCCCGAAAAAGAAAATTCCCTTATAAATCTTGTCCGGGGTTTGGGTTGCCTCGGGCAAAAAAATGGAAGCGAGCATAAGGACAGTGATCATGGCCGTGGCGTACACACCAAGAATTTTTAGATGAAATCGGTACTGCACATAGAGAAACATGGCAGCAAGGGACAGGCCTGCCATGGACAGGCTCTGGCCAAGGGTATAGATGGGCAGCCCACCAAGTGCCGCGCTTTGTAAAACAATGGCAAACAGATGAACCACGGCCCCGATACCCACAGCGCCTAAAGCGGTCTGCTGGATCCGGTCTTTTTGATAAAACAGATAGCAAAAATACCCGGCTGTACTGATCAGGTAAAAAAACGTTGCACACTGCAAAAGGATAAAAGGAATATTCATAGACATCACAACTCCCTGGTACCGAAATCGGGCATAAGCCTTTCCAGGCTGAAGCCGTCACCTAAAACGCCGGCAAGTACGGTATCAATCTGCCGGGTTTGTCCTGCAGCAATTTTTTCAGCCAAATCGGCATCAAGCAGGGCACAAAATATTTTGCGGTGCCCCTTAGGATCATGCCCCCGTTCCAGCAAAATGGTTCTGATACGGCCTAAAAGGGCTGCAAGTATACCATATTCAGGACCGAAACGAGCCTCAATCTCCATGCGCAGGCGCTTTGAAAGGGCCGGACTTGCCCCGCAGGTAGAGACGGCAAATAAAAGATCGCCTCTGTCCACCACTGCCGGCAGGATAAAATCCCCTTTATCCTGACCGTCAGCAATATTGCACAATATATTTTTATTTTGGGCAGCCTGACGTATTTTGGCGTTTAACTGCATATTATCTGTGGCGGCAAAAACCAAGCTCATGCCGTCCAGATCCGAATCTTCAAATTTTTTTTTCTTTAACGTAATGGCGGAAACCGGGGTATTTGACAATTCATCTGAAAAGCCAAGGCTGACCACGACAACCCGGGCACCTGCCCGGGCAAGGCCAAGCGCCTTTCTTGTTCCCACGGCCCCACCGCCGGCCACAAGGCAGCATCTGTCTTTAACATCTAAAAAAATCGGATAGTAATCCATCACCTCATCCCTCATTCGCCCTTGTTTGAGCAGGGGGTTTAATATATATTGCCTGTTAGTTTTTTTCAATCTTTATAAAGGCAGTGCCGTGATTATCGACTCCCATACCCATCTTTTTTTCCAGGCCGTTGCAGATGACAGGACCCCGTTCTTTGACAGCGAACCCGAATTCAAGCTTTTATATGATTCCCCAAAGTCAAAAATTGCAACGGTGTCTCAACTGATAGACACCATGGATCGCCATAACGTGGATATCTCCATTCTTTCAGGGTTTCCTTGGCGCAATCCCGAATACACAAAAAGAAACAATGATGCGCTACTTGAGGCGGTCACCGTCCACCCGAAACGGTTGCGGGGCCTGGCCTGTTTTGATCTGTCATGGAACGGTGCGGCAAAAGAGGCTGAACGCTGTATTGATGCAGGGCTTTCCGGTGTGGGAGAACTGGCCTTTTATCTGTCCGGCATTGATGATAGGGCTCTCCGGCTTCTGGAGCCTGTAATGGATGTACTCAAGCGCAAGGGTAATTTACCCTGTATGATCCATACCAATGAACCTTTGGGCCATTCCTATCCGGGAAAAACCCCTATTTCCCTTGAGCAGATTGACAACCTGGCCCGGGCGTTTTCAGACAACAAAATCATTCTTGCCCACTGGGGCGGCGGCATCTTTTTTTATCACATCATGAAAAAACAGATGAAAGAACGGCTTAAAAACATCTGGTATGATACGGCCGCGTCTGTTTTTCTTTATGGCCCGGAAATCTACGATATGGCCCTCAAGGCCGGAGTACTGGAAAAAGTTCTGTTCGGCACGGATTATCCCCTGCTTACCCCTGACAGGTATTATAGCGACATTGACCAGTCAGGGCTGACTTTAGAGCAGAAACGGATGGTGCTCGGAGAAAATGCCCGGGCCCTGTATTCAGGTTTATAAAATATATTGTTTCATCATAACTATTTTGTAAGGGTCCACAATATCGGATAATTTCATCATTAATGGCAATGGTGGGTTTGTAGGGGCAACCCCCTGTGGTTGCCCTGTTTGGGATTCGGCACGGACCAAGGTATCTTTATTCTCGTGGTCAAGGAATTGGACGTTTTTATTTAGGGTAGGCACAGAGGGCAGGCACAGGGGCCTGCCCCTAAGGTTATTTCGATAATTCCATTTATATGGTTTGGCATGACCACAAATTCATGGGTGATTAGTCAATTTAATTGGAGAATATCCTGACTGCCGCTTAAACGTTAGTGCCCGCAGGAATAGTGATGGTAAAACAAGTCCCCCTCCCCCGCCGGCTTTCCACCTCAATGTGGCCGTTATGGTACTGGACAATATGTTTGACAATGGCCAGCCCCAGCCCTGTGCCACCCTGGTCCCGGCTTCGGCCCTTATCCACCCGGTAAAACCGGTTGAATATTTTTGGCAGATGCGTCGCATCAATGCCTGAACCCGTATCTTTAACCTGAATTTGTATATTCTCGTCTTTTAATTCTGCATTAATGGTAACGCATGTCCCCTCACCGCTGTACTTTATGGCATTATCCAGAAGATTAAACACAGCCTGCTCCATGAGCGTGGGATCTACCATAGCGTCAATGGTATCCGGACAGTGGACTTCCATGGTTATCCCCCGGGACTGAGCCCGGTCCGCGCAGAACCTGACGACCTTTTGGATCAGACCGGCCAGGGAATGGGTCTCAAACTGGATATCGGTCCCTTTAAGGCGCTCCAGTTTTGAAAGTGCCAGAAGATCATCAATCAGGCTGACCATGCGGTTTACATTTTTTTCGATGATACCCAGAAACCGGCCGAACTGGGCTGCTGAATCCGGGGCTGAAGGACTCTGGCTGTCTGTCATCATCTGTTGAAGGGTTTCGATGAACCCTTTGATCGTGGTCAAAGGGGTTTTTAATTCGTGGGAAACATTTGCCGCAAAATCCTTGTGCATGGTTTCAAGCAGCCGAATCCGGGTGATGTCATGAAAAATTATCAGGGTACCCATACGCTTGTCCTGGGCGTCATACAAGGCTGTGGAGTGAATATTGAGCACCATGCGATCACCTGCATCAATCACGATATCATCTTCTACAGGTTCACCGGTGGCAAGGGCTTTCTTAATGAATACCTGCAAATCATAATTCCTAGCGACCTCTAGCACATGCTTTGTTTTCAGCGTTTCCGGCGAAAAGTCAAATATTTTGGCAGCTGCCTTATTTATGGTGATAATCTGCTCCTGGTCGTTTATGGCGATTACCCCCTCCTGCATACTGGTGTGAACCGCTTCAAGCTCCCGGCTGCGGTTTCTGACATCCATGATCTTTTTATTGAGTTCCGAGGCCATGGAATTCATGGCTTTGGCCAGTTGGGAAAGCTCTTCGGTATCCGGAGAGGGCAGCTGATTGGTCAGGTTACCCTTGGAAAACGCCTGGGCCCCTTGACGCATTTGCTCCACGGGCTTGGTAATGCGCCGTGAAACATACAGGCTTGCCAGAGCCGCAGCCATGGTGGTTAAAACCAGAACCAGGGCAATTGAATTGCGCATAGCCTCAACCTTGGTGTCAATATCCGAGATGGAGACAGCCGTCCGGACTACAGCGGGGTCAGGCCGGGTGTCAACAATGGGCAGGGCAATATACATCATGTTCTTATCAAGGGTGGAACTGTAACGCATGGCCACACTCTTTTCACCTGACAGTGCTGTCTGGATTTCAGGCCGTGCCCTGTGATTTTCCATGGTTTCCACCCGGGCAAAGGAGTCGCCAATGACTTCACCTGAATGCAAAATAACCGTAATGCGGGTTTGAATTTTTTCTCCCAGATTTTTGCACAGGGCATCAACCTGCTGTGGCGACAAGCCATCTACATACAGGGCACGGGCAAACCGGTCCTGCATCAAATATGCCCTGACCATAAGTTCCTGTTGGGTGGTTTCAAGAAAAGAACCTTTAAAATAACTAATGGAATACCAGGCTTCCACGGTCAGGGACAAAAGAATAATAAAAAGAAATGATGGAAAAATCCGCCAAATCAGCTTTGTTTTCTTACGATGCATTAAGCCTATTCCTTAAAACGATATCCCACACCCCGAACAGTTTCAATACAAGATGAATAGGCACCCAATTTCTTACGCAGGCCTACGATGATAACATCAATGCTGCGCTCGGTCACGGCGTAATTTTCACCGTGGATGGCATCCACGATCTGCCCCCGGGTGAACACCCAGCCCTTTTTCTCTGCCAGAAAGGAGAGCAGTTCAAACTCAGACAAGGTCAGTTCAATAATTCTACCTTCAATGGTGACCCGGTGCCTGGCCCGGTCAATGACCATATCTCCTTCCTGACGGACACGGACCGGCTCTTCGGCGGCACTTTTCTGGCGGCGACGTAGAATGGCACGAATCCGGGCAGTAAGCTCCCTTGGACTGAAAGGCTTGGATATGTAATCATTGGCTCCCAGTTCCAGACCCGTGACAATGTCGGATTCCTCGCCCTTTGCCGTAAGCATCACAATGGGAATATCCATGGTGGCGTTGTTGTTTTTTAGATACCTGGTGACTTCAAGCCCGTCAATTCCGGGCAGCATAAGATCCAGTACCATAAGATCCGGGCCGGACTGTTTGGCAATTTTAATGGCCTCTTCCCCGGTCATGGCTTGAAGTATATTGTAGCCCTCGCCCTTGAGATTAAATTTTATCAGTTCAAGAATGTCTTCTTCATCATCAACAATCAATATGGTCTCTTTGGACATTTTTTATTTCCGTGTCACTTTATCATTTAAAAATTGTTAAAACTTAAGAATGGCGAATAATCTCGCCATCTATCAGGTAAATGACTTCCTCTGCAATGTTTTTAGTGTGATCGCCCACCCGTTCAATATGCATTGAAATAAGATACATATTGATGATTTCCTCAACCCGTTCCGGATTTTTGCGTATGGCATCTTTCATGACACTGTAAGCTTCATTGCGCATGCTATTGACGTCCTCGTCCATCTCCCGGACTTTATATGCCAGATTCCCATCCATGTTGACAAGGGCATCCAGACTGAGTTTAAGCATCTTTGCCGCCTGTTCTGCCATGGCAGTGTAGTCATATTGAAAAAATTTTGAACTTTGGCCGCTTGTCTTAAAGCGCCAGGCAATGTTCGCTGCATAATCAGCAATGCGTTCAAGGTCATTGTTGATCTTGATCACAGCGGCAATAAGTCTCAAGTCCCCAGCTACAGGGTGATACAGGGCAAGGGCTCTCAGGCATTCCTCTTCGACCTCAACCTCCTGAGCATCCACCAGGTAATCAGTTTCAATGATCTGGTCGGCTAGCTCAAGATTGTTTGTTTTGACGGCATGTATGGTTTTTTTAAACCGGTCTTCCACCATGGCACCAAGGGATAAAATCTCCTTTTTGATCTTGTGCATGGCCCGGGTAAGTTGGTTGGTCATAAAATTCCTTCATAGTTTTATAAAATTTCAAAGGATGTCAATGTTAGTTTTTTACCCTGAAATCATTAGGAATTAGTTAGAATTGTATTAAGAGCCTGTTTAAAATTCAGATAAATCGGCTGCAATCACATGCTATTTCGCTTCGTTCCCCTAATTTTCAAACAAGCTCTGACGAAAAATTAATTTTATTACAATATATATTTTTCAAGATAGAGGGTATTACCTTTTTCATTATAGCTTAAGCGGTCAAAATAAGTTCGCATAATACTTATGCCTCTGCCGTGATCCGCCTCATCAGGTGCCACCTGATCCTGGACTTGCATCCATTCAAAACCCGGCCCCTGGTCGGAAATCTTCATACGAATCCAATTATCCCGGCTTATGTCCAGTTCCATGGAAACAAGCTTGCCCAAATCGTATTTATTCCCATGGCGTACGGCATTTGCCATGGCCTCACGCATGCCTAAATTTACGGCAAACAAATGGGGGAAAAACTTTGGTCCTTTGGATCTAAGAAAAAGAAGCACCGAGGCACAGGCGGTATCAATATGCTCCATGGCGGAAGAAAACCGTATGAAGACACGATTTTCCTCAACTTCAATTTCATAAAAATCCATGATTTCAGACATCATCACACCTCAATGCATAAAAGAACGATATCATCATCCGGCATGGGATCGCTCCTAAAAAGCCGGGAAATCAATATATTCGGGACATCGGAAAGATCCATTTCACCCACCCCTCCAAAGATGGACAAAAGCCTTTTCATCCCTGCCACCCATGATATCTTTTTCTTTGGGGATTCCACCAGGCCATCCGAGTAAATAAAAAATCGGTCACCTTGATTCACTGCAATTTTTTTTATACCAAAGGTCGCATCAGCAAACATACCCAGGATGTCACCCTGGGTTTTTATAAAAAAAGGTTTTTTCCCTTTAGGCATGTAAATCACAGGGGGATGACCTGCATTCACCAGGGTGATGACCCTGGTGTCGCGATTCAGGTGCATGTAGCATGCGGTGAGATATTTTTCGCTGGGCAGAATTTCCACAAGCACGTCATTGATCATTCTCATGCTTTCTATAGGCGAATACACCACGGTGCAGTTCTGGGCCAGAAGCGCCTTGACAGATGCAGTCATGTACGAAGTTCCAATGTCATGCCCCGATGAATCCGCCAGAAAATATCCGGTAATCTGATTTGAAATATTTAAAATATCATAAAAATCCCCGCCGGCCTCTTCCAGAGGACGATAAAAAACGCTGAAGCCGGCATCGGGAAAATCTTCAGGCCTGGGCAGCATGGCGTTCTGGGCCTGGGTTACCTGGCGCAGTTTCCTGGCCTGGGCCTGGACCAGGGAGTTGGTACCAATGGAAAGTTTGAGGTGGATACGTACCCGGGCCAAAACCTCCTGGGGATGAAAGGGCTTGACGATATAGTCCACGGCCCCGAGTTCAAAACCCTTCAACTTGACATCCACCTCGGACATACCCGTTAAAAAAATCACGGGGATGGTAACGGTGGCCGCATCATTTTTAAGTCTCTTAATAACCTCAAACCCGTCTTCATCAGGCATTTCAATGTCGAGCAGGATAAGGTCCGGATGTTCTTGGGCAGCGATACGCCTGGCATCAGGCCCATTATCCGCCAAAAAGGCAATATACCCTTCCTTGGTCAGCACTTTTTCAATGAGTTTAAGATTCAGCAGGTTATCGTCAACCACAAGTATGGAATATGCTTCAGCCATATCACCTGCCTGACAGACTATTTTCAAGTTTTTCTAAAAGGCGCTGCATTTCCAAAAGCAGATCCACCAAACCCTCAAGCCGGCCGGCCCGGGAACGGGTCTCCATAACCGCAGCCAGCTGAGAAAGTTTTTCAAATCCCAAATTCCCGGATGATCCCTTTATGGAATGTGCCGTAAAGCTGATGGATTCCAAATCATTATCCCGGATACCCCGGCGGATCTTTTTCAGATCAGATGCCAGGGTATCGGCCAGAAGACGTCCTAATTCTTCGGCACTATCTGTATCAACGTTTAGAAACGATTTAATATTACGAAAATCCATGAAATTACCTGTAATGACACTTATATATAAGGTAAGACACTATAACTCGATGATCAAGTTTTTGTTAATTTGCCCAACTTCGGCGTTGGAAAAAATTTTTAATCCTCAAAATATGTTGTATATTCATCCGGTTAAAAATTGTTTCCGCCTTGAATTTGAACAAATTCCCTAAAAACTTGATGATCGAGTATAAACTTTAAAATAATAAAAAATATAAACATTCTTGTAAAGAATTAACAAACACCGTCTAACAACTTGAGACTAAAACCTAATAATTAACGCAACAAACCACAAAAGGAAGGATACGAGGTAATTCAAAGCCTATGAAAAAAAAAGATACTCACCAATTTATTCAAAAATATAAAGGTATTGCGACCTTTGGCATGGACAGGGCAAGCGATGAGGAGACCATCATGTTCTATCTGCAGAAATTCAGTGAAGACGCCTTTATGAAAACCCTTTTGCCAAGGCTTTCCGATCAGGAGCTTGAAGATATTTATGATTGGATCCACACATACTTAAAAAAACACATATCCGAGGAAGAGTATCACAACCTGTTTTTAAAAGATCGTTAGTTCTTGTGCGTCCTTAGAGCCTGTTTAAAAATAGATGAATCGGCTGCAATCACATGAAAATGGCCTCAATTCCCTCAAATTTTCGGCCAATAGTCCGGCTATTAACAAAAAATTTGAGAAAATTGATTCTCATTCTCATGAGATTTCGCTTCGATCCCCTAATTTTTAAACAGGCTCTTAGTTCGTTTGGTTAAGCACTAAAAAATAGAGCTGCCCCCTGGCCACCATGTGACCGGCAGTGTAATCCGCCCAGTCACCGGCACCGCAGAACAGATCCACCCGGCCCGGCCCTTTGATGGCGCCGCCGGTATCCTGGTTAAGCACAAACAAAGACGCCCTGGGCCACGCCTCTTTTGGCTGGCCTATGCCGGCAGGCAGTGCCGTCTGGATAAAGGCCAATCCGCCTTTAGGAAAAAGTTTAGTGTCTGTGGCAATGGAGCGCACAGGCGTTACGGCGACATTGATGCAACCAAAGGGGCCGCCCTTGCCTTCCTTGAAAAACACAAAGCTGTCATTGGTAAAAAGCACCTCGTCCATGCGGTCCGGGTGGGTGGAGAGCCATTCGCGTATGGCCTGCATGGACATCTTCTCCTTTGGCACTTCGTTTTTATCAATGAGATATTTGCCCACCGCACTGTATTTACGGCCATTCATCCCGGCAAAGTGCAGGCGCGCAATTTCCCCATTGGCAAGCGAGACCCTGCCCGATCCCTGAATCTCCAGAAAAAACCGGTCAATACGGTTGGCCAGCCAAATTACGGGCCGGGCTTTTTGTGCAAAATCCAACTGCTTGTTGATCTGCTCCCGGGTGTAGTAGGGTTTAACCCTGCGGGACTCTGAATCAACACGCGCCATGAGCCGTTTATGCCCTTTATATGCATCGGAAAACGCCGACAGATCAATCTGGAACAGATCATCGGGCATGGAGTAGACCGGCCAGGGATATTCCGGACCCTGGGTGCGGCTGCCCGGATAGGTGGGTTCAAAATAGCCGGTGAAAAGCACATCCTTATTGGAACCGCCTATACTTTTGTACACCGTATACGTTTCCCGGATAAACCGGTTCAGGTCTTTGGCCGACGGCTTGGTTTCAAGAAACGCCTTAAAGGTTTCAAGGGAAGAGATCATATGGGAGGCATTGTAGACGTCCCGGCCATACTCATAGGTCCGGGTTGCCGGCACCCGTTTAAAATAGACAAGGCTTTGGTCAATGGCGGCCCCAAGATCCTGCAGGAACAGCGTATCCTTAAATTCGGGCAGGTCTGACGCAGCCACCTTTACCAGCGGATTTTCCCAAAGGTGTTCCACTTTTTTCCGATCCCCGCACCCCAAGGTCCCGGCAAGGAACAGGATCAGCAACAGATAAAATAAGACATGATATAATGCCTTGTGTTTCTTGTTTTCTCTACGCAGATAAAACCGGATAGATCTTTGTTTAAGGCGATTCATTGATCTCACTTTCCGAACACCTTTCCTTCATCCGCTTAAGGGCCAGAGCTGGTTCAGCCACAGGTTCACAATTCGGCAGTCCGGTGCTGGAAACGCCTAAATTTTCAAATTTCCGGGCCGAGACCAGCACCCGTTTTTCCATGGCACCCAGGGTGCGGTTAAAGGTGGCGGCAGTGCGTTCAATATCTTTGCCCAGACGGTTCATGTGTCCGGCCATGGTGGAAAGCCGCTCAAAAAGTTCCAAACCAAGTTCCCGTATGGCCCGCACGTTTTCATAACCCGCCTGTTGCAGCCACACATAGGACACGGTTTTAAGCAGGGCAATCAGTGTAGTGGGTGTGGCCAGAATCACACCGTGGGCCACCCCTTTTTCAATAAGATCGGGCCGGGCGGCAAGGGCGGCCGAAAAAAAATTTTCGCCTGGGATGAACAAAACCACAAACTCAGGGCTTGGGCTAAAGGCGGCTGCATAATTTTTTGATCCCAACTGGACAATATGGGCCATGACCTGGCGAGCATGCCCATCAAGTCTTTCTTTCTGCGCCTTCTCATTTGTTGTTTCCAGGGCGTCCAGATACGCCATGAGCGGCACCTTGGCATCCACCACCACCTGGCGGTTGCCGGGCAGTTTCACCACCATGTCCGGGCGCAGCGCCCCTTTGCCGGTTCCATTCACGCCCTGCTCAATAAAATCACAATGATCAACCATACCAGCCAGTTCCACGGCCCGTTTCAGGGTCACTTCCCCCCATCGGCCCCGGACATGGGGCACCCGCAGGGCTTTAACCAGGTTATCCGTTTCTTTGGCAAGCTGGTGCTGGGTTTTTGCCATATCCGACAAATACTGGCTGATGGCGCCAAACGCCTGGCTTCTGTCCTTTTCCATGGACCCAAGCCGCTGTTCATACCGGTCCAGCATGCGATGTACCGGATCAACGGCCCGGGTGAAGGCCTCCTCTTTAACTTTGAAATCCTGATGGGCTTCCCGGACATAACCACCGAAATGGGACTGGGCCATGTCCATGAACTGCCGTGAATTTTCATAAAGCGCCTTGTCGGACAACGCCTTGAACCGGTCTGAAAAAAAATGCATGCTCAATTTAACAAGAACCAGGGCCATGAACAGGCCGAGCACAAACCCAGCCCCCAAACAGGCCAGATTCTCCGTACTCATGGTCATATGAAGAAAATCGATCATAGGGATGTTTCAGGGGCCGTGTACGTACCGCTTTTTCCACCGGATTTAAAGGCCAGATGAATATTGGAAATTTCCATGCCCTTGTCATAGGCCTTGCACATATCATAAATGGTCAGGGCCGCAACACTGACAGCGGTCATGGCTTCCATCTCCACCCCTGTCTTTTCGGTCAGCGAGACTTGTGCCTCAATATGAATACAGCTGTTTTTCTTATCGTCAAAGAAATCCACCCGGGCATGGGTGATGTTCAGCGGGTGGCACATGGGAATCAGGGACCAGGTCTGTTTTGCCGCCATGATCCCTGCAATGCGTGCTGTTTCCAGCACATTCCCTTTTTTTACCTTTTCGTCGACAATAGCTGTCAGGGTGTCCGTGGACATGAAAACCGTCCCCTTTGCCACGGCAACACGTTTTGTGGGGGACTTTTGCCCCACATCCACCATCCTCACACGGCCCTGGCCGTCAACATGGGTAAATTCGTTCACTCAAACTCCTTTAACTCGATGATCAAATTTAAAAGCCCAGCCCAATCATACAAACACCTGGGTTTTGGCTGTGGCTTCAGTTTTTATCCGGTTCAAGGCCTGGGTTAAGGCGTCAATTACATGCTCCCGGATATCGCCTGCCACGGCCAGAAACATCACATCATCGCCCACCATCAGCGGTGTGTCCGAATTGATATGCACCAACACGTCCACAATACCGGGCATGGCACGGGTCTGGTCTATAATCCGGTCTAATTTTTCCTGGTCTACGGTCACAACCAAGCCCGATACAGCCCGGCCGTCCCGGGAACTTTCCCGGACCACCCCGTTATGGTAAAGCACCATCCCGGCCTTGGAAAAATCCGGGTGATTTTTCATCTGGTTTATCATTGCAGGTAAGTCCATGGGTCCTCCTTTACTCAATGATCGAATTATACATCTTCTCTTGGCCCGCGTCCATGCCCCGGGTCTGCTACTTGGGACATCCCCCGGGCTGTTTCAAGGTCGGCAGGCGTGTTTACATTAAACTTAAAACGCAAATCCGGATCTAAAGATTCAAGCGTTTGGGGCGGAATCTGTTTGACCCTTTCAGGTTTATAAAATTTTTTAATCATAAAAACCTTTTTTTCAAGATTGGTCTCAATTCTCGGCAAACAGGATTTATGATACAGGGCAAACAACGGTTCAAGCCCCTCCCAGGTTCTGGGTATGATAATCTGCTTACCGGGACTTCTTTGCGCAAAAAGGTAGCGGATGACCTTCTCGCTGACAAAAGGAACGTCACAGGCCGTTACATAGCTCCAGTCAAAGCAGGCATGGAACAGGCCGGCATGAAGCCCTGCCAAAGCGCATTGGGACGGATCAATATCCGTTACAACCAGGGCATCGATATCTAAAAAAAGTGCCGGTTCATTAACGACCAGAATCACTTCTTTAAACATCCTGGAAAACAGAGAATGAATCCGGGTCAGCATGGTATTTGCCCCAACCCTTTGAAATGCTTTGTTTATGCCGGGAAACCTACGGTTGCAGCCACCGGCCAGGATCACGCCCGTGCAGTCTATTTTTTCCAATGCCTTTATTACCTTCTGCTTTAATTTCTTCCGAAGCCCTTAATGATGATCCCCATTATATAAATCCGGAGAAGAAACAGCAATTCTAAATATTAATCTTTATTAGTTGAAACTCGCACAAAGACACCAAGACACAAAGATTTTTATTCTACTTTGTGCCCCTTTGTGTCTTTGAGGCTTTGTGCGAGAATAAAATTTAGAATTGTCCGATAAGAAATCAAGGTGTTGCCGTGCTAAAAAAAAGATGGTAGAAAAAACTTTTAGAGCATATCCGAACACGTAAAAAGGCATATCATGACAAAAAAAAAGAGCATTCTCAATGATCAGGATTACAAACGGATCATCACCCGCATTGCCTACGAAATCATTGAAAAACATAAAGGGGTAAAAAACCTGGCCTTAGTGGGTATCCAGACCCGGGGGGATTTTCTTGCAAAACGCCTGGCAGAGCAGATAGCAAATATTGAAGGCACAACACTGCCTGTGGGATCCATGGACATCAACATGTACCGTGACGACTGGACAAAAATCAGCCACCAACCCACGGTAAGGCCCTCGAACATCCCCTTTTCCGTGGATGATAAAGAGATTATTTTAGTGGACGACGTACTTTTCACCGGGAGGACCATCCGGGCTGCCATGGAGGCTTTGATGGATTTTGGCAGGCCCGCCCGCATTGAGCTCGCCATTCTGGTGGACAGGGGTCACAGGGAACTGCCCATCCAGGCAGATTACCAGGGTATTTTTGCGGACACGGAACCAGACGACATGATCCATGTCCATGTCCTTGAACAGGACAAAGAAGATTGTGTTTACAGGGAACTGCAATAAATCGTCGGCCGGAAGTTCCATGCCCTGAATCTGTATTGTTTGCGTATTAACCAGGCACAAACACGTTTTTGCCCTTTGAAAGAGAGGTTTCCATGAACGCCCACGCCCATCGGACATCTTTGCCCAAGCATCTCAAAATTGCCATATTGTCCATGTCCTCCACCAGAACTTTTGAAAATGACAAAAGCGGTTTATGGATAAAAAAACAGGCAAAAAAAGAGGGGCATGAAGTGGTAATTCACCAGGTCATCCCAGATGATGCAAATGCCATTACAGATGCGCTTGAGCACATTATCGAGCGCATAGGTCCCCATGCCGTCATCATGACCGGCGGAACCGGCATCAGCCCCAAAGATGTCACCATAGAGGCGGTCCGGCCTCTGTTTGACAAAGAATTAACCGCCTTTGGGCCGGTATTTGCCCAACTCAGTTTTGAACAGATTGACTCTGCCGCCATTTTATCCCGGGCCACGGCAGGTTTTATAAAAAGCACAGCCGTATTCTGCATACCCGGCAGTCTTAACGCCTGCAAACTGGCCTGCAGCAATCTGATTTTCCCGGAACTTGGACATTTGATTAAACATGCAAAGGAATGAGTATGAAAGAACTTGACGCGTTATTAAATGACTGGAAAGATAATGACAACCAGACCCGCAAGGCATTTACAGAACTTGTGGACCACGTAAACTCCCTATCCGACACCTCCGTTGAATTTGTCGGCCGGCCCGGGGTAAGTTACTCCCTTCGCCCCCGACATGCGACCCAGACAAAACGTCCGCTGTTTGCCATGGTGGATGTCATTGATGATGATCCGAATGACCGCTGGCTGTCTGTCTGTTTTTACGGGGAACATGTCACCGATCCCCAGGAGGTAGGAGACCTTGTGCCCGAAGGACTGCTGGGCGAAGACGGATACTGCTTTGATCTGTATGAATATGATGAGCAGGAAATGGTGTACCTGAAAGACCGAATTTCCGAGGCACACGGCAACGCCCAGGAATAATCACTTATCCGGGGACAATACTATTTTTCCAGGGGGAAAATAGTATTGTCCCCGGATTATCTATACCGAAAAGCGAATATTTAAAATATCCCCGTCCTGGACCACATAATCCTTGCCCTCCACATAAAACTTGCCGTTCTTTTTCAGCTCTGCTTCTGAACCAAGTTCCATAAGATCATCATACTTGAACACCTCGGCCCGGATAAACCCGCGCTCAAGGTCGGAATGGATAACACCTGCAGCCGTGGGTGCCTTGGCTTCCTTTCTCACCAGCCACTGCCGGACCTCATCTTCTCCCACAGTAAAAAACGAAATCAGGTTCAAAGATTTCAGACAAAGGGCTGTCAAAGTCTCCAGAGCTGTGGACGTAATCCCTAAATCCTCAAGGAATTCCTGTTTTTCCTCAGCACTGTCCAGCATGGCGATTTCCGCCTCCACCTTGGCCGATACCAGCATCGCCTCTATGGCAAGGGCATCGCAACTGTCTTTAAACGCATCCAGAATATCTGTATTGCCAAGATCATCTTCGGCCACATTGACCGCGACCACCAGTTTTTTCAACGTGATAAAGGGGTAGGACCGGATCATTTTGTCCTCGTCCTCGGATAACTCAAGCAGGCGAAGCGGCAGTTCCTGTTCCAGGTGAGCCAGCATCTTTTCCATAAGGACCAGCTCTTTTTTCTGGTCTTCATCCTTGATCTTTTTGACCATGGCAGAGAGGCGCTCAATGCGCTTTTCCACAAAAATCTGGTCATGCATCACAAGCTCGGAATTGACCATATCAAAATCGCGCAGGGCATCCACACTGCCTTCGGCATGGTAAACTGCCTCATCCTCAAACGCTCTTACCACATGGCAAATCGCATCCATGTCGGATATATCTTTAAATATATCTCCTTTGGAAATGGTCTCAGCCTCCATTTTAGGCAAAAGCACCAGGTCAAGACGCGCCTTAACCTCTTTTTTGGGGGCATACATCGCCACTAACCGGTCAAACCTGGAATCAAGAATGTCGGCGGTGCCCGGCACCGGATTAAATGCCTTGGCCGGATCCGTAATCTCGTTTCCGGTCAGAATCTGAAACAATGTTTTCTTCCCTGTCTGGGGAAGTCCGATAATGCCTACCTTCATATTTTATATTCATCCTTTTTTAAATTGTCATATTTAACGTTTCAAAGACCTTTACCGGCATCACCCTCTTTTTCACAGGATCGCGTTCAACGCGGGCAGCCACATGGGCAGCGTCATGGGGAAAGACCAGCAGGGCATCTTCGGCAACGGCCCGGTCCAGCATCTGTTTTTTCTCGTCCACCAGCCCTTCGGGAAAGCGGTCATATCCCATGGTGATGGGCAAATTTACCCAAGGCAATCCCGGGATAAGATCACCGGTATAAACAACGGTACCGCCTTGGGCCTGAATCCAGGAAATCAGCATCCCCGGGGTATGTCCCTGGCTCTGGAAAAATTCAATGGTCAGCCCCCCCACAACCAGACGGTCCCCGCCCCGTTTGAGTACGAGCCGCCCGGTGGCCTGCAGCGTTTCAGCAAGCCCCGGAATAAATGAGGCCCGGTCACGGTGATGGGGGGATTTGGATCGCTTGAAATGCTCCTCTCCCACCACGAAAAGGGCATTGGGGAACAGCAGTTCCGGCTCCCGGTCCGGTTCCCAGGCGCTTAAAAGCCCGCCGGCATGGTCAAAATGAAGATGAGACAGAACAACATGACTGATGTCTGAATCACTTAACCCCTGTTCTGCAAGGGATTGCAGCAACACATGCGTGTCTTCTTTAACGGCAAAGCGCGCTTTCATGTCAGGGGAGAAATATGCGCCGCACCCGGTCTCAAATAATAAATTGTGGTCCCCGGTTCTTACCAGCAGACAGTTTGAAGCAATATCAATCATGCCTCTTTCATCTGCCTGGATCCATTTCTGCCACAGGGCTTTAGGGGCGTTGCCGAACATAGTGCCGCCGTCCAGCCGCATACTGTTGCCCCGAATAACAATAAATGAGGTTTCGTGCATAACATTAACTCCCTCTATATCGTTAAATCAGCTATTATAGACACCCTTAAGGTAAAGTGATTTTTCGCTTTTCCAGGTCCGGATGACAGCGGTAAAGAACAGCCACATGGCCTATGGTTCCGGCAACATGACATTTCAGCCGCGATGAAATCTCATCAAGCAGAGCGGCTTTTACATCCTTTTCCTTGTGATCAATAAATTTTATCTTAATCAGTTCGGATGCGTTCAGGGCGTTGTCCATCTCCTGGGTCAGGGCTGTTGTCACACCCTTTGCCCCCACAAAGGCTGAAGGATTTAGGTTATGGGCAAGGCCCCTTAGGTATTTGCGCTGGGCGCCGGTCAGTTGTGTCACGTCAGATCCTTAAATTAAAGTTTATCTTTCAGGTTCGACATATTATCATAAACCAGAGATTGTGGATATACCCCGATTTAGCCTCATTCGGACTTTTTACGAGTACACAAGGTTAATCCCCAGTGAAATTGAAAGACAAGATTATGAAACAGAAATGGCAAGGCTTCGTCAACTTCATCCATAGCCTCCACCCTGTCCGGATGGTGGCGCTGGGGTATTTGTCCTACGTTACTGTCGGATGGTTGCTGCTGGCACTGCCTTTCTGCCACGCCACAGACGCCGTGTCGGGGCTGGATGCCCTCTTCACGTCAACTTCTGCCGTTTCAACGACCGGACTGGTGACCATCAGTATCGGCACTAATTACAACCTCCTGGGGCAGATCATCATCCTGATGCTGATCCAGATCGGCGGGCTTGGTTACATGACGTTCGGGTCGTTCGTCATCCTCACGCGCAGCGCCGTTCTCTCGGAGCGCCGCCGGCAAATCGGCAAAGCCGTCTTCAGCATGCCGGAGGACTTCAGAATCGATAAGTTCATCCGAAGTGTCATCACGTTCACCCTGGTTACGGAATTGGCCGGAGCATCTGCTTTGTTTCTCGCCTTCACCCACGCCGGCATCGAGGCCCCGGCATGGCCGGCCCTTTTCCACAGCGTATCGGCGTTTTGCACAGCCGGGTTGGGGTTGTATGACAACAGTTTCGAACGTCTTCGCGGAAATGTGTCGGTCAATGTGATTCTCGGAATTCTGAGCTACCTTGGCGCGATCGGGTTCATTGTGTTCGTGGACGTATGGCGGCGAATCATTGGCAGGACATCTCGATTGACTCTCACCACCCACATCATCTTGGTCACAACGGCATGGGTCAGCTTTGTGGCAATCGCCCTTTTTTTCATGACAGAGCCGTCGATCCAAGCCCTTCCGCCTTATGAAAGGCTGACAGCCGCCTGTTTTCAGGTGATGACATCGATTACAACGGTTGGCTTCAACACGATACCCATCGACAGACTGTCGCAGGCATCCCTGCTTCTGATCATCCTTCTGATGATCGTTGGGGCTTCTCCCGCAGGCACGGGTGGCGGCCTTAAGACGACAACCTTCACAGCCATTTGGGGTGTCATCCGCAGTTCGATCCTCGGGCGGGAAAAGTTGACCTTCTGGGGGAAAGAGATTCCAGAGGAGAGGATTCGAGTGGCCGTAGCCAGTCTCGGTTTCTACGCGGGCACCTTGATTCTGGGATGCTACCTGCTGGCGTTGACGGAATCAGTTTCGTTTGAGGGATTGCTGTTCGAGTCGGCTTCTGCGCTTGGAACCGTGGGGTTGAGTACAGGCATCACAGCCCAACTCACGCCCATCGGAAAATTAATTTTGATTGGTTTGATGTTCATCGGTCGCCTTGGTCCTCTGGCCTTCGGCATCGCATTGTTCTTACCTCCAGGGAAATCAGATGAACCAGGCAGAGAGGATCTCGCGGTTTGAGGACAATCAGAAACGGAGCCGAATCGGGATAGCCCCCCCATCACTGAGGATACCTCCCACACCACCCGGCATACGTTGCGACATGAAGTCGCTGATTATAACGAACTCGCTTGACTCAGAAATTTAATGCTTGACTCGCCGGAAAAACAAGTCTATACAAACCACATATAGTTATAAAAGGGAAGAATCTATGACCACCCGCAAAACAGACAACTTTTATTTTTATTTCTGGTATTATTTTTATACCGGCCTGCCTGTATTGCGCTAAATAGATCATTTTTTTAAAGCCGCAGGCAGACACCGCCTGCGGCTTTTTTAGTTGAAGTTTCAGGCGACAAGAGCCCGCGAAAGGAATCGTCATGAAACAGATTAACGATGTGAATGTAGAGTCATTTTTCACCCTGACCTCCCCGGAAGCCATACGAACAGAACTTCCTGTACCCGACACAACGGCTGACAACGTACTTGCCGGCCGCCGGGAAATCCAGAACATCCTGACCGGAGAAGACAAACGGTTGATGGTCATTGCAGGTCCCTGCTCCATCCATGACATGGATGGGGCCATGGAATATGCCCAAAAAATGAAGGCCCTGCGCGAAGAGGTAAAAGATAAAATCAGCCTGATTATGCGGGTCTATTTTGAGAAGCCCAGAACCACCGTGGGCTGGAAGGGGCTCATCAATGACCCCCTCCTGGATTCCTCCTATAATATGGACGAAGGACTTCGAAGGGCCAGATCCCTGTTGATTGACATCAATGCTTTAGGCCTGCCTGCGGCCACGGAAATTTTAGACCCCATCACCCCCCAGTATATTGCCGATCTTTTAGGCTGGGTTGCCATTGGTGCACGCACCACAGAGTCCCAGACCCACCGGGAGATGGCTTCAGGGCTATCCATGCCTGTGGGATTCAAAAACGGTACTGACGGCAGCCTGACATCCGCTGTCAATGCCACCCAGGCCGCAAAAGCACCCCAGCATTTTCTGGGGATTGATCCGGACGGCAAAACAGCGATTGTCTCGACCCGGGGCAACCCCTTCGGCCACATTGTCCTGCGCGGCGGGGCCTCACCCAACTACGATCCAGTGTCCGTGGGAAAAGCCCAAGCCCGGCTCAGGGAAAGGGAACTTTTAGATGCAGTGATCATTGACTGTTCCCATGACAACTCCGGCCAGAAATACACAGGCCAGTCCTTTGTATTTAAAAGCGCCGTGGATCAAAGACTTGACGGCAATGACAGGATTGTGGGCCTGATGCTGGAAAGCAACCTGTTTGAAGGCAATCAGAAGTGCAAGTGCAACGGGGATGCAGACACCCTTAAGTACGGGGTCTCCATCACAGATGAATGCATATCATGGGAAACCACCGAAAAACTTATCCATTGCGCATTTGATAAACTGTCCTGATTTTTGGCACTATACTGAACCACGGAAGACACGGAAGTACACGGAAATGAGTTTGATTTTTGAAGAAAAGGCTTCAACTTTGGCCGTCACCAAAAGTACGAATTGAGATCTTTGCGCTCTAACTTTCAGTGTTTTCCGTGTCTTCCGTGGTTATAAATCAATTGTAACAGCCCCGAAAATTTCATTTTTGCACCCATATTGTCGCATCTAAAATACCAGGTCGCTTTTTTGCACCTACCTCTTGGTCGCCTTTTTTAACACCCCCCTTGCCAAAGATATAATACGCCTTATTTTTCAGTCCATTGCATTTAAGTTCAATATTAACCATGTGATGGCACACGCTTTGCTATCCTGTATCCCGAAGATCCTGAAACCATGGATCCTGGTAACTTGAATTAATTGAGACTGGAGATATTTAAAATGAAACAGGCGGTATTTGTAAACAGGGACAAAGCTCAGTTTAAAGAACTTGAAAACATGTTGGTCCAACACAGCATTGAAATAGAATGGTGCGCAACCGGCAAAGAACTTTTATCCCTGATTGCCGACACCCCTAAAGGGCAATGGATTGATCTGGTAATTATGGAGGAAGTCCTGCCGGACATGAATGCAAAAGCCCTTGTGGAAGCCGTCACCACCCAAAGCCCCATGACCAATTGTGTGATTACCGGCACCATGGATAAAAAGAAGTTCCATGATGTCCATGAAGGATACGGTGTACTGATGCAGCTGCCTGTTCAACCTGGACAGGATGATGCCCGAAACCTGGAAGACCATTTGAAAAAAATCAGGTTGATAGGGTGAAGGACATCACCCCGTTCGCAAGGAGATAAAACGATATGATTATCAGCATAGCAAGCGGAAAAGGCGGTACAGGCAAGACCACTGTGGCCACCAATCTTTGCGCAAGTCTTGATACGGACCTTATGCTTTTAGACTGCGACGTGGAAGAACCCAATGCCCATCTTTTCCTGAACCCAAACTTCACTGGAAAAGAAAAGGTCAATGCCCCTGTGCCTAAAGTGGACTTAGGCCTTTGCACCTATTGCAAAAAATGCATGGATATCTGCCGGTTCGGCGCCATTGCCGTGGCCGGAAAAACGGTGGTTACCTTTCCGGAACTCTGCCACTCTTGTGGCGGCTGCACGGTTGTCTGTCCGGAAAAAGCCATCACTGAAATCGACCGGTTCATCGGTACGGTGGAAACAGGCAGCCTGAATCTGCCCGGTTCCCCGTCATTCGGCCGGGGGCTTATGGATATCGGCCAGGTTATGGCACCACCGGTCATCAGGCAGGTTCGGCAACTTGAGAAAGAAAAAGAACTCACCATTATAGATGCCCCGCCGGGCACCTCCTGTCCCGTGATTGCCTCCATGAAAGGAACGGATTTTGTACTTCTGGTCACCGAGCCCACGCCCTTTGGCCTGCATGATCTGACCCTGGCCGTGGAAGCGGTGAAGCTGTTAGGCATTCCCTGCGGTCTTGTGATCAACCGGGCTGGTATTGGCAATGATGATGTTAAAAAATATGCCCGAAATGAAAATATTCCAATTTTACTGGAAATTCCCTTTGACAAGAACATTGCGTCAGCCTACTCAAAGGGCGAGCTGCTTGTCCAGGCTTTGCCTGAATACAAAGAGATATTTAAAGGGTTGTACACATCCATTGAAGCAATCGTGAACCGGAAAGGGGATGCCTGATGAAAGAACTTGTTATTTTAAGCGGCAAAGGCGGAACCGGAAAAACCAGTTTAACAGCAGCATTTGCAAGCCTTGCCGGAAATATGATGCTTTGTGACGCGGACGTGGATGCAGCAGACCTGCACCTGATTATGGACCCGGACATTCAAGAAACCCATGATTTTGCAGGCGGCTATGAGGCAGAAATTATCCCTGACGCCTGCACCGGCTGCGGCCAGTGTATGGAGCTTTGCAGGTTTGACGCCGTTAAACCGGTAGAAGGCGCAGGGATATTTTATATTGACGGCCTTGACTGTGAAGGCTGCGGGGTCTGCGCAGATTTATGTCCTGAATCCGCCATTAAATTTGAGGAAAAAGTCTGCGGACAGTGGTTTGCTTCGTCTACCCGGTTCGGGGACATGATCCATGCCCGCTTAGGCATTGCAGAAGATAACTCAGGCCGGTTGGTGGCCCTGGTTAGAGACGAGGCCAGAAAACGCGTAATTGCGAACCACATTGACCTCCTGCTTACAGACGGCCCTCCGGGTATCGGATGCCCGGTTATTGCTTCCATCGGGCATGCCAATGCACTCCTCATCGTGACAGAACCCACGGTGTCAGGCATCCATGACATGGAACGTGTGGCCCAATTGGCAGCCCATTTTAAAATACCGGCCATGGTCTGCATCAACAAATATGATTTAAACCCGGATCAGGCCCAAGCCATTGAAGCCATTGCCGAAAAAAGAAATATGGTATTTGTGGGAAAACTCCCCTTTGACCCGGCATTTACAAAAGCCATGGTCCAGGGCAAATCCATCATGGAAACCCATGCTGACAGCCCTGCCGCAACACAAATCAAAGGCATCTGGAATCGGATTATGGAACACCCGGCCATGAAGATGGACAGATTGTGCTGATTATGAAATAAAATAGACAATATTTTTTAGGTTCAATATACACAAGTAAAGGAGTAAGTACAAATTATGGAAAACGGTAGAATTGCAATCCCCTCCAACGGTGAAGGAGGACTTTCCGGTACCCGTGCAGGTCATTTCGGACATTGTGATGTGTTCACCTTTGTGGATGTCAAGGACGGAAACATTGAAACGGTATCCACCATCCCCAACCAGGAACATGCCCAAGGCGGCTGCATGGTGCCTGTAAACCTTCTGTCCGAACACCGGGTGAACGCCTTGATCGTAGGCGGCATCGGCATGCGCCCGCTCATGGGCTTCCGTCAGGTGGGCATTGATGTGTATCATGATGACCAGCGCCCGGATATTGAGCCTGTGGTCATGGACCTGATTGCCGGCAAACTGGAACAGATCAGGAATGATCAGGTATGTGGCGGCGGCGCCCGATAACAACGTTATAGGATAATCCTCAAAATGAAAATAGCTATCACATCAACAGGCAAAGACCTTGATGCCCAGGTCGACCCTAGATTCGGCAGAGCGGCCTATATCATCGTGGTGGACCCAGACACTCTGGATTTTGAAGTCATTGACAACTCTGAAAATAAAAACGCCTTTAAAGGCGCCGGCATTACAGCGGCCTCATCGATCTGTGACAAGGGTGCTCAGGTGCTGATCACAGGATTCTGTGGGCCCAATGCATTCAAGACCCTTGACAGCGCAGGCGTAAAAGTAGCAAATGACGCCTCCGGCACCATCAGGGATACGATTGAAGCCTATAAAGCCGGTAAATTCACATTTGCCGAAGACGCCAATGCCGAAGGACACTGGTAGAAATAGATAAATGTGGAGTACACTCTGTTATGGTGGCATCTTTTACCCCTATCTTACCCCCGTCTCATTTATGAAGGTGTCACCAACACAGGGTGTACTCTATATTACAACAGAAAAGGAAGTGTTATGCCTTTATATGACTTTCATTGTCCGGAATGCAACCGGATCGTTGAACTGCTAATGACCAGCTCGGATGACCAAGCCGTCTGTCCCGAGTGCGGCTCTACCCGTCTTGAAAAACTCATGGCAGCCCACTCAAGCCTTTCGGGCAAATCCGGGAATTCCATGCCCGGCCCCAATGACACAGCGTGCTGCGGTTCCAGGCCCGGGGAAAAAAGCGGGTGTGCCGGTCCCGGCTCCTGTTGCGGCAGGACCTTTTAAGACGACTGTGCAAAATTCTTCAGCCTTTAAAAAACGGATAAAACGTCGTATTTCCGGAAGACCTCATGTTTTTTTTGCCGTATGCCCGCCGGGCCTTAGCGGCATTTGTGCAAAAGAGGTGGCGCGGGTATCACAGAAGGCGGAAGAAATATTCTCAGATAAATACAACATCAGTAATATTAACGTGCTTCCCGGGGGGATTGAATTCACAACCCGGCTGAAAACCGCCTGCCTGGCCAATATTCTGATGGGATCAGCCACCCGGATACTCATGCGCCTCGCAACATTCAAGGCAGATGGTTTCAGGCGGCTTGAAGAACAAATTAAAGCCATTGACTGGGAATTATACTTGCCCAGCCAAACCCTTCCCGATATCAGGGTCACCACACACAAGTCACGCCTGTATCATTCCACAGCCATTGCCGATCGGATCAAACCCATCCTTCATGACCGGCTGTTTTTAAAAGAGCCCCCCCGGCATTACGACGTTACCGGATCAGCCGCGCCCCCTCCCCAAACTCTTATGGTTCGCGGAGAAAATGACAGATTTGAACTCTCCCTGGACATGTCCGGAACGCCTCTGTACAAACGTGGCATTAAAAAAAAAATTGTTAAAGCTCCTTTGCGTGAAACGCTTGCCTTTGCCATTCTGACCCGCCTGGATCTATCTGAAAATGACATTATAGCCGACCCCATGTGCGGCTCCGGCACCTTCAGCCTAGAGGGAGCCATGATGCAGTGCGCACTGCCCCCCGGCACATTCAGATCCTTTGCTTTTGAAGCCTGGCCGGGTTTTGAGGAAAAAAGTATCACCCATGCCCGTAACAGGCTTATGGCCGCAGCCAGAACGGACATGGGCGTCCAGCCCTTACCTCATATTCTGGCCCGGGATCTGGATCAGACGGCCATTGACCACCTGAAACAGACCTGTACCCGCCACAGGGTGTTTCAACGTATCTGCCCAGTCTGCGATGATTTTTTCAACATGACGCCCCCACCCATTAAAAACAACCAGGGCGTGGTGGTTTTAAATCCGCCTTATGGCATCCGCCTGGATGAAAATAATGACATCACATCCCTTTATAAAGAGATCGGGCACAAACTGGCTGCTGATTTCAAAGGATGGCGGACAGGTATTGTCTGCCCGGGGAAAAAAGAGTTCCATGCACTGAACCTGGGACTGTCAACCATGCCCTTTTTCCATGGCGGACTTGATCTTTATACCGCCATCGGCGTAATCGGCAGGTAAGCCGATTTTACGGGCCCCATTCTTGATAAACCAGGAAAACGTCCAATTTTAGCATTTTTAAGTTATAACATCTTGAAATTATTTATATAAAATTCTATACTTTATTTTTTTACAAGACCGTCAAACTTGGGGCTAATAAGCGTGTGCTTTTTTATGCAAAACACGACGTTTGGACGATATCAAAAAATGCGTTTCAAGGATAATGATTTGGTTTAACTAGTGGCGGATTTTAAAACACATCTTACCGTGGCAAGCATTGGAAGCAGCATTGCGGCAACAATGCTGTTTGCAGCGTCAGTGGCATCTCCCCAGGAAGTACTTCTTTACTTTATCCTCGGGGTGGTAGGCGGTCTGTTGCCGGACATTGACTCAGACAGTTCTTTAACGGTCCGATTATTGTTCACATTTATTGCAACATTGATATCATTTTTAGTCATGTTCAAGCAGCGGGCGGATAACACGGTGATCGAGCTGTTCATGATCTGGGCGGCAAGTTTCATTTTTATAAAAATTTTTATTTTTTCGTTGTTTACCAAGCTGACGGTACACCGGGGCATGATTCATTCCATACCGGCGTCAGTGGCCTTTGGATGCATGGCTGCAATTGTCCTGAACCGCGTGTTTCATTTCAATGATTTTGTATCCTGGATGGCTGGGGGATTTGTTTTTGGCGGCTCAATTCTGCACCTTATACTTGATGAAGTGTACGGCCTTAATCTCTTAAGCTTGAAACCCAAAAAATCTTCAGGCTCAGCGTTTAAATTCGGAAGCATCAAAAACATGAAAGAAACCATCGCCATTTATATGTTCATTGCTGTCTTGTTTGTGGCCATGCCCAGTCATACCCGGTTTTTTTCCGTAATTTTTGCCCCTCAAACCTATGAGCACCTCGAATTTTTCCCCAGTGGAAAATGGTTTAGCCGGCTGTGTGCCGAGATTGAAAAAACAGATATCGTAAAATAACAAACTACCACAAAACCTTGATAACGAAGATGACTGGATCTTTTCAGCCAACATCTTCCTCAAACGTTTTCAAGCCTCCAGGCCTTGCCGTATGAAAGAGATAGCTTGCAAACCTGATGACCCCAGTACCCGTGAATCTTATGAAATTAAAATCACCGATTTTTAGCCTGATAAAAAATTTGTAGGACAAACACGGACATCAAAAAGAGAGTTGCGCTGATTTACCTTATAACCATGAGTGGCTATGATTAACTCAATTCTGTCATGAATACAGCCTGATACACCTGTTTCATCGCAGAAAGTAAAATTTAGAATACCAACTATACTTAATTTTAAGGAGACAGACCCATGAAAAAAATCTTTAAAAAAAGCATAATCGCTCTTATGGTTGTATTGTTTAGCGCCACCCTGGCCATGGCCGCCGACCAGGACAGGGCCCGGAAGCGGGATGGGAGCTGCGACAACGACTGCACCTACTACTACTGCAAATAAGAATACCGTATTCAGGCAGCGTTTATTAAGCTGACATTCAACAGCCGATTTTTCCGAAACCGATGCTTCCGGAAAATCGGCTGTTGTTCATTTGGCTACCTATACAAGGTCTTTTTTTACCGTAACTAGCTGGACTGAGTGCTATTTCCCATGCCCATTTGAGCCGGGGACCGGAGAGTGGATTTATTTGAAAGAGGAAAATTGAAAAATGAAATTAAAACAGATTTTTTTGCTGACAATTATTTTATCGCTGATTTATTCATCATCCTGGTGTCAGGACTCGATTTATGAGCATGGAGCCAATGCGTTTATAGAAACAGGTGTGACCCAGCCGGATCGTATACCAACCTGGTATGCACCAATGGTAGCCATGCCGTATGCTCCCGTATTTGAAATGCTTGCAACCAAAGGTACCCAGGGACGCTACTATCAGCGGACTTACGCGTTAACGATAAAAGACGTTATCAAATGGCATGGTCATGACTGTGAAGGAATAACGCATGTGAGCAATTGCTGTAGAATCGCTTTTGATATCCTTTTTCCCGACGGAATCATAGACAGGAGCGGGCTTAAAGGAATTTCAGGAACAGGCCCCTGCTGGTCTGACGGACTGGCTTTTCTGACCGGTGCACGTATTCAATACGGCAATCTCGGATTCTTTAAAGATAAAACTTATAATCATGCGGTTATTCTTTATCGCGAAGATACCGGCGTCGCTGTGCTGGCAACGTGGAAAAAAGGAATCAATAATATTCCAAACGAACCGGTTACCCTTCCGGGTAAAATCACATGGACGCCTAAAATTGATATGCAGGACGTTATTGATTTGAAAAAAGTCGTCAAAAATGCAAAAGGAAAACCTGATCCTTATCAGGTAGATCTTATGCGTTATTATCAATGGCAGCATGTTAACGATGTCCTGAGTCATCCACTTGATGAAAGTTATCAGGCTGAAATTATAGAAAACTTCAAATGGGAAGATTGGATTGACACGACAAAAACCATACCCAATCCTCATAAACGTGGTGATATCCGTCTAAAAAATTATCCTTACCGTGAAAAACCTGTTTTAGATAAAAAATAGTTCTATTACGTGGGATTTTCCAAACCTATCAAGGTTACGGACCCTGATTTAAAGTAACAAATGGAACACTATCAATCCAGCAAGCCGATTTCCAGAAACATCCGGTTCCCGGAAATCGGCTTTTGTTACTATACAAGACCTTGTTTCACTGCATAATGGGTGAACTGGGAGTTATTTTCCATACCCATCTTGGCCAGAGCCCGGGACCGGTTGGTACTGATGGTTTTAACGCTCAGACACATTTCCTCGGCGATCTGGGATACGGTTTTTCCTGCAGCAATCATGACCATAACCTGGTATTCCCGGTCTGAAAGATTTTCATGAAGTGCGCGTTCAGATTTTTTCTCCAGATACGCCGCCATTTTTTCCGACAACGAGGCGCTGATATATTTACCGCCACGGGCCACTTTCTGAATGGCCTCAACCAGTTCTTCGGGGGCACTGTCTTTGGTCAGGTATCCGGATACGCCGGCTTTGATGGTTCGGATAGCATACTGTTCTTCCGGGTAAATGCTGAGCATCAGAATCGGCAGATCCGGCTTTTCCTTCTTCAGCTGTTTCAGCGTATCCAGACCGTTTCCATCAGGCATGTTGATATCCAGCAGAACCACATCCCAGTCCCCTTCACGAATCATGGCCAAAGTCTGCGCCCCGCCGGCGGCCTCGCCGGCTACTGTCATATCGGGATTATTGGACAAAATTTGTTTGAGTCCCTCGCGTACAATGGCATGATCATCTGCAATAAGAATTTTCAGCATTTATATATCTCCCTTTGGAATCCAGGCTCTGAGGGTTGTACCCTGCTCCCTTTGGCCATAAATTTCAAGTTCACCCCCCAGGCGTTTCACCCGCTCATGCATACCAATAACACCAAAAGACCGAGTATCCATAATCTGGGATTTTGTAATGCCGATACCGTTATCACGCACTTCCATCACAAGCGTATTCGAGGTCTCCCACAAACCGGCCTCAACCTCTGTTGCGCCGGCATGGCGGGCAACATTTGTCAAGGCTTCCTGAAAAACACGGAAGAGCGCGACAGCCTGGTCCTGCTGAGGAAAAATATTTTCCGGGCGTGAAAAAAAGTAAGAGGAAATCCCTGTTCGATCTGAGAATTCTTTCGCCTGCCACTCCATGGCTGCGGACAGACCAAAATCATCCAGAAGGACCGGGCGCAGCTGAGATGAAATCTTACGGACAGAATTAATCGTCTCCCCGATTAACCTGAGCATAGTGCCGATTTTATCTTGAACCGCAGGCGCATCCCCGGGAAGCTGACCTTTAAGCCAGTGAAGGTCAATTTTCAGGGCGGTCAGGGTCTGTCCCAGCTCATCGTGGATTTCCCTGGCAATTCGTTTGGATTCTTCTTCTTTAGCCAATTGAATATGAAGCGCCAGCTCCCTAAGAGCCTTAGTCCTCTCCTCCACCAGATTCTGAAGATGGGTCCGGTGCCGGGTTAATTCCTGGGCCATATCATTGAATGATTCAGCCAGGGCACCGATCTCATCGGCACTTCTGATTTCGAGAAGTGCCGGATAATTTCCTGCAGCAAGCTGTTTTGTGGCGTCTATAATCCTTTTGATGGGAGCCGACATAAACGAGGCCAGCACATACGCCATGATTCCGCCCAGGGTAATGGCAATTGCCCCCAGCATTAGAATTTGTTTTATGGCTGTGCGGATTTCATTTTCAACCGCCATGTATGAGTATCCCAGAAAGACATTTCCCAGCAACGCATCTGCGATCCGAACCGGGGCGGACAGATCAAGATGGCGCGCCAGAGGTTCAAGCTGATACAGAGAAATGTCCTTACCCACATATTCAAGGTCACTGTGCATCACAATTTGATCTTCATTGTCCACAATCATGACATACAACACATACTCCTGCGCCATGGAATGATTTACAAACCGTCTTAAAGTGGGCAGGTCCCGGCTGAGCAAAGGACTGGCAGTAAACCTGGCCAGGTCAGCCGCCATGGCATACCCGCGCTTGTGCAACTCATTTTCGAGGGTCTTTTTTTCACGGAAAGTCGTCACAACTCCGGTGCCAAGGACAAGCGCCACGACCAGGCATTCGATAAGCGCAGTCAGTTTCAGCTGCAACCCGAGTCTGATCATGCCGGAAAATACCATTGAAACCGCTTCTGCTTCAATTTACCTGCATCCGTGCCAGCGATTCCCGAATTTGGCTTAAATCCTGTACCGACACCTTACGAAAACCGCCAAGATCCGCACTTTCCAGGATGCGGCGGTGTGCTGAATCCTGAAGGTCAAGATGCATCAAGGCACGGGTCATCATGACCAGATCATCACCCCTGACATATTTGCTGCCACTGAAAATTTTTGTAGGGATTGGGTCGGTCGCGGCAATCACAACAAGCTGCCCGGCATCCAGGCCAAGCTCCTGCTGCCGGCTGCCATGCTCCTGAAGAAAATGATCGCAGACCACGCCGGCATCAACGACGTTTAAAAACACGTTAAACGCCACATCCTCACAGCACCCTTGATTTGAATAGTCCAGCAGATCCCGGTCGATCTGAAATCCATTCTTTTGAAACAGATGCCTGGCGGCAATCCATCGTGGCGATGACAGTTTTGAACCAAACATAACGGTTTTGCCCTTAAGATCCATGATGTGTTTCAGGCCGCTGTCTTTTCGAACAATAATGACGCCGCTCTGGGAAGCCTTTTTGTCCAGGGTCACGGCCTGTAGGATATAGGCGTTATTATATTTATCCGCCAGTTTGACATACACATGGGGGTCCTGAATCACGAGATCAAGATCGCCGTTTTTCAATGCCCGTTCATAACCGGCCAGATCATCATGAAAAACCAGAGAAATTTTTAGTCCGCTGGATTGTTGAAGATACGCCGCCAGCTGATAAAATTTTCTAAAACTGTTGGCTGCATCCGTGCAAGGGAATATGGCCATTTTCAACTCCCTGGACGGAGACTGAGCATAACCGGGGAGCCACAGCAGTAAAATGAACAATATAATGATCAAGCTCCATTTGATCTTCATAATTTTTTCTTCCTGAACCGGCAAAATATCCCAAAATATCATTCCCTTGCCAACCTCTCTTTAAGTTTCAAAGGTCTTCACTTTTCAACTTCCCGTCCCTTCAAGCAGTGTTCCGGCATCTGATTTTTCCAGCCCTGAGGCCAATTCCTGTTATAAATCAAGCAGCGGCATCATATGCTGCATATAGTCAGAACATCCAGATGCTGGGCACGAACCCAATGGGATTGTTTATTCCATGCGCCACCCCGGCTGCCAGTTGCCCAATTGGGACCATTTTCTCAGACTATACCATATGCGCTTAAAATTTTTTAGACGCTTTTTGTCAAGAAAACTATTTGGGATGATTGAAAAAATTGATTAAATCTGAAATATAGCCTCAGCCGGGCACGGCTGGGATTCGATGCCAAATCGGTCTTGGGGATAAAAGAACAACCTTTAGTATGTGCTTGCTTTGGGATTACGGGGCTGGTAAACATCAAAATAGGGACAAAAGTTCGCCAACCTTGGAAGAGGTGATTCATGCAACGCTGAATAATAGTTTGAGATCCAAACCGCATGCATAAGGGAGAAAACATGATTGTAGGAATACCCAAGGAGATCAAGTCGGAGGAAAACCGGGTGTGCATGACCCCGGCGGGAGTGGAGGTAATGGTTAAAAACGGGCACAACGTGCTGGTTGAAAAAAACGCCGGTTTGGGCAGCGGCTTTACCGACGATGCCTACACCCGAGCCGGGGCCAAAATAGTCGACGCACCCAAAAAAATCTACGCTTCGGCTGACATGATCATGCACGTTAAAGAGCCGTTGCCGCCGGAGTACGACCTGCTCCGGGAAGGGCAGATCGTTTTCACATACCTGCACCTGGCAGCCGATGAGCCCCAGACCCGGGCATTGATCAAAAGCAAGGCCGTATGCATCGCGTATGAAACCATACAGAAGGCCGACGGCAGCCTGCCGCTGTTGACGCCCATGAGCGAAGTGGCCGGACGCATGGCCATCCAGGAAGGTGCCAGGTTCCTGGAGATGCCCCAGGGCGGCCACGGTATTCTTCTGGGTGGTGTGCCCGGGGTCGAACCGGCCAGGGTAGTGGTGATTGGTGGCGGGGTGGTCGGGGTCAACGCGGCCAAAATGGCCTGCGGATTAGGGGCCAAGGTCTACCTTCTGGATATGAATCTGGACCGGTTGCGTTACCTGAACGATGTGATGCCGGCCAACTGCTTCACCCTGATGTCCAGCCCGGCAACGATTCGCAAACTGATCAAAAAGGCCGATGTGGTGGTCGGAGCTGTGCTGATTCCCGGAGCCAAGGCACCCAAGCTGGTAACCCGCGACATGCTCGCGACCATGAAAAACGGCTCGGTGCTGGTGGACGTTTCCATCGACCAAGGGGGTTGCTTTGAAACCTCCAAGCCCACCACCCATGGCGATCCCACCTTTGTGGTCGACGGCGTTATACACTATTGCGTGGCCAACATACCTGGAGCGGTTGCCAAGACGTCTACGTTGGCGCTGACCAACGCCACATTGCCGTATGCGCTGCAAATCGCCAACCTGGGTTGGAAAAGGGCTATGCAGGCCAACAAGGAGATCAAACTTGGCGCCAACATCATTGACGGCAGGGTGACCTACAAAGCCGTGGCCGAGGCCTTTGGGCTGGACTATACACCTGTCGACGAATTGCTGAATTTAATTGAATAGTGTATAACTTTTTGCCATGGAGACCAATGAAAAATACCAGGCCCAGGCCCTAATGCTGGCCAACCGGGTAAAAAAAAGATTCAAGCACCTGTATAAGCGATTCACAAAACAAAACCTGCATGTTTTCCGGCTGTACGACTGGGATATCCCGGAAATCAGGGCGGTGGTGGACTGGTATGCAGGACATCTTGTGGTGGGGGAATATGCCAGAAAACAGTCCACGCCGGACTGGCTGCCTCTGATGGGCAAGACTGTGGCCAAGGTCCTTGATGTTCCACAGACAAACCTGCACCTTAAAATCCGCAAAGCAGGCATCAAGGACGGGGAACGATACCGAAGGATTAATACGAAAAACAAAAAAATCCCCATGTGGGAACGGGATCTTCAGTTTCTGGTCAACCCCAGCGACTATGTGGACACAGGTCTGTTTTCAGACCACAGGGACACCCGGATGATGGTCAGACAGATGGCCCGGGGTAAAGATTTTTTAAATCTGTACTGCTACACAGGGGCATTCACCTGCTATGCGGCAAAGGGCGGGGCAGCCTCCACCCTGTCCGTGGACCGGTCCGAAACCGCCATTACCTGGGTCAAAGAAAATCTCGCCGTAAATAAGTTGTCTGCGCCCTGCCATACCCAGATTCAGATGGATACGTTTGATTTCCTGAAAAAAGCTGTTCGACTTCAACACAGATACGATCTGGCTGTGGTGGATCCACCCTCCTATTCCACAACGCGCATGGACAATAAACACTTTGATATTGCCAAAGACTATCCATTTTTGCTCAACCAGGTGTTCAAACTCATGCGCCCGGGGGGCATGGTGTTTTTTTCCACCAACCACCAAAATTTTTCTCTGGCTGAAAACAAACTTGACGCCGATGATATTAAAGAGATCACCCGGGAGACGATCCCTGAGGATTATGTTTCCAAGAAGAAACAGATCCACCGGTGCTGGCGCATCACTTGTCAGGAACATTAATTGAAAAAAGATTAAACGATATCATAAGGATATAACAATATCATACGTCAGCACTGCCTGAAAAAGGTTGATTTTCCGATATGTAGCAGTTACTCTAATTTTGACTTTTTTTAAATCACCAGGTACTTCGTACCAACGCAGCTTTTGCAAGTGAAGGCTCTATATTCTTTGTACCGGGCGGAGGCTGAACGATGAGCAGCAGGCGCAATTGATGCCTGAGATGGCCAAACTTTATGGGGGAGAAAATGGATACCACTATTTCATTGCTTCCATTCCTTGAATCAGAAAAGTCAGGAATTTTTCTTGACTTTCCACTTTCAAAAAAAAGAGCCGTATCTGAACATTATGCCTGCCCGTTTCAGGTGATAGACGATTCGCATATTTTTTTTGTTCTTCTAAACGCCGGCATAAAGGCTAGGGATTCCAGACCCCTTAAATCCTGTTTCCTAATGATCCAAAGAGATGTCCCCCGGGTTAAAGACGAATTGAATTTATTCACAAATAAAGAAATTGATTCAATTTGGCAGAAAACAATTACATCGTATTCAACCCAACAGAATGTGTTTGTTTTCCCCGAACAACTCAACCCCAATGGGGCATCCAAACAATTTGCATCTCTTTTCTTTTGCGCGAAAAAAAATGTATTGTTTCATCCCCCCTGCCCCCAATGCGGTTCCCGGCTTCATTTATGCAAAGATGACGGCATTTTGAAAAGAGCCTCACTCTCTCCCTATTCCACATCTCTTAAACGTTATCTTTATTGCCCGAATTGTTATAACGACACGGGCAGTTCCTTTTACCAGTTCTCACATTCTATTGACGATTCGGCATCTGTAAAAGACCGGTATGATTTGATCAACGAATTTAAAACATTGGAAAACACCCACTCAAAAAATTTCCCATGCGCAGATTGCCCGAATTTCGCTGAATGTTATGGGGAGAGACAAGCTGCTGTTTCAAATATACGTTTCTTTTCATTTTACCCTTTCCACATGCTTCTTTTTGATTCTGAATCAATGAAAGCCATGGATTTCATACCGCTGCTTTCAGGTGCGCCCCTGGAAAATGCTCTCTCAACGCCCTTTTTCTTTAAAGATACCGAAAAATTTTATTTAGAAGTCCTTTTTTTAAAACTATCTTTTTTTGAAGCAGTGATTCAGTCTGCCCGGCAAATATTCAAAAACCAATGGCCTGATCTGAATTTATACGAACAAAGTATCTGGGTCCAATTAATTAATCCGGAGAACAGTCTCCCTGTATTTTGGAATTACACCATCAGTATTATTGGGTTGATATCCCGTCCCCCCACAACCCCCATTGAAATAAATATTTTAAAAAATAACAATTTTCATTTCATTACTTTATTTTGGTTTTATTTGTTTTTTGTCAATCAAGCCCAGGAGAAAAAAGCCGTATACGATACTGTTGGGCGGTTGGCAGAAACACTTAAAAATAGTGATCTATCTGAAGATTACGGAAAACTGACAACTGAATTCCCCGTCCTGAAAATGGAAAATATTTTTTGGCACCCTGATAACAGACCGGAGTTGCCGCCGGCTTGGCAGGCATATGGTCTGGAAATCATCAAACTTGGACTGACTATAAATGATTTGGACAGCTTTACCGCCGGTGTGTCCAATCTAAAGCAAGCCGTTAAAAACAATTTATTTTTCACTGAAATGGAATGCCAATCGCCGGAAAAAAAACCGGCACAGGAAAAATATGTTCCACCACTAACGAGCTCACCTGATTTGACGGAACATGACCGGCAGGCAATTTTTCAAATTTTAAACGCATTAAAACAAAAATGGGAGACACAACAACGCCGGCCCCAGGATGAAGACGACGACGTGCTTGAAACAGTGGTGCTTACATCGCCGAAAAAAGCGCCTGAGGGACCACCAGCCCTTGAAGAAACCATTGTGCTTCAGCCCCGGAAAGAAAAAGCAGAAAAGCCGGAAGAGGCAGACGAAACAGTGGATACCCTGGAAAAAACAATCATCATGCAGGGAAATGATATGGCCCCAATCCCCCCTGAGCCGGTGTCTGAGCCCATATCCGATCCCATAGATGATGAATTTGAATTAGAAAAAACGGTGGTCATAACCCAGCAGCCACCAAAACGCTCCTAAAGTATTTTGCTCCACCTGAATCGCAGATTAAAAGGAGAGAATGTTGGCCGCCGATATCAAAAATTTTGATGTAAAAGAAACGAAAAATACCGTCATTGACCTTTTCCGGAATCAAAAAGACGATGCTGATATATCCATAAATGACTTTTTAGAAAAAGAGTTAGGCACACTTGACCTGGATCAACGGATGGATCTGCTGGAAGAACTCATTTCACAATTTGCCCCCCACCGGCAACCCGGTATAACACCGGTCCAGGAACATATGGCATCAGAAAGTGAACGTCATGCCCTGGAGCGGGTGATCAGGCTGTTGCTCGGCAGGGAACTGACCACGTCGGATTTTCATTCCGATCAATTGCTGGAAAGTCTTGCTGATGCAATCAATACGGTTTTTGAATCCCTGAACCTATTAATCAGCGCTGTAAATACCACCCTTGCAGGAAAACAGGATTCAGATGAAACCATCCGACAGGTCATCGGCTACCATCTTGAGGGCAGCGAGCAGGCACAGCCGTTAGAAGCCTATATCGGCCAGATCGGCAAAGCATTTTCCGGTTCCCATGAGGCCTCGAAAAAGGCGGCGCTGACCATGGTCAGTAAAATCATGTCAGAACTTTCTCCGGAAAAAATAGAAAAAGACGCCGGCGTATCAATATTCACCCCCATGCGTAAGAACAAATGCTTTGACGTCTACCGGTTAAAATTTAATAAAATCCAGAAGTGGTTTGAATCCGGCCGGTTCATGGAATCATATTTAAGGGAATTTGAAAAAAACTGTCAAAATATATCTTTTAATAAATAAGGAGAAATAAAATGAGTTACATTAAAAACTTGCTTGTTGTATGTGCCGTCATGATGATGTTCTCATGTGCCGCTAAAGAGCTGCCCCCTGCCCAGGCTGTATACGAAAAAAATGCCGTTACACTTCATTTTATTTCAGATGCGCAATTAAACCTGTTTGACGGCAAATCCCACACCCTTTCAGTCTGCGTATATCAACTTAAAGACCCCAATGGGTTCAATCAGTATTCCGGAGACCGAAGCGGTCTGTATAAATTGCTGGACTGCAAACTGTTCGACCAGGGAACGGCCTCTGCCAAACGGCTGACCATTTACCCGGGAGAAGACACCACATTGGTGCTGGACAGGGCAGAAAAGGCAACATATGTCGCGGTGGCAGCCGGTTATTACAATATGAAAAAAGAAGGCGTGACAAGACTTTTTAAAATCCCTGTGGTTGAAGAAAAAAGCGGTATTTTCGTCAGAAAAAAGAAATTAAAAATGGGACACCTTGAAATTAAATTAATTTTAGGTCCCCGGGCAATCAAAACCGTCGAAGGGAATCATAATGGTTAAACCGATATTCTGGCATCAGGGACTGTTTCTTCAGCCCCATCATTTTCAGTTGAACGACCTTTACAACCAGTCTTTATCGGCGCCCTGGTTTAAATATTCGGCCCCGTTTTTCTGGGGGGCCGGCCGGTTTAAAATCCGGGAATCGGCATTATCAAATTCCATTTTCGATATGGCGCAAGGGGAATTTTTATTTCCGGACAATACCCTGGTCGTTTTAGGGGAAAATGCAGTAATTCAACCGCGGTCATTTGAATCGGTATGGGAAGACCAAGGCACGCCCTTTTCCATTTATCTTGGTTTGAAAAACTGGGACAACCACGGCGGCAACGTGATGGCATCGGACATGAATGATGATCTGTCAAACGTGTCCAGGCGGTTTCTCTGCGATGGTCCCCCCAAAACCGTCAATGATTTGCATGGGGACGGCCCTGAAGCAGAAATAAGACAAATGGATTTTTTGGTGAAAATCATCTGGGAAACCGAAATTCACCAGATGGGGGACTATCAACTGATTCCCATTGCACAGGTGGTAAGGCAGCTGGATGAAATTGTGGTTTCCGATGCCTATATACCGCCCTGTTTAAATTTTCAGGGCTCTGCCATCCTGGACGGCATTATCAAAGAAATCAAAGAGCAGTTAACCGCGAAAACCAGGCAGCTTGAGACACTGAAACGTTCAAAGGGCGTCCATACGGCTGAATTCGGATCAAGAGATATGGTTTACATGCTGGCCCTCAGATCATTGAACCGGTATCTGCCGTTGCTGAACCACCAAACATCCATCCGCCAAACCCATCCATGGATGATATATGGAGTACTCAAACAGATTGTCGGGGAACTGTCATCCTTTTCAGCGGAAGTTAACTCAGACGGTGAACTTGAAGACGGCACCGCCCTTATTCCGGCATATGACCATAAAAAATTATGGGCCTGCTTTTCTGCCGCCCGGCAATTGATCACCCGGCTCCTGGACGAGATCACCTCGGGACCGGAATATATTATTCCCCTTCATTTTGACGGTACATTTTTCAGCGCAGACTTGTCCCCTGATATTTTCCAGGGGTACTGCCACTTTTTTCTTGTGTTGGAAACCCAGTCAGACAAGGAGTCTCTTTTTGACGCCATCAACCACATCGCAAAACTGGGGACACGAGAGACACTCCCCATCCTGATCGCTCAGTCCCTTTCCGGTATTAAACTGGAATATCTGGAAATACCGCCCCAGGAACTGCCGAGGAAAACAGATGCGGTGTATTTCCATATTGATCATAACCAGAAACAATGGGCACCGGTGGAAGAAAGCAATAATATTTCCCTATATTGGGACACGGCACCCGAAGACCTCATTGTGACACTCATGGTGGTTAAAAGGGGGAACGAATGAGGCTGTCGGACTGTTTCAGCGGTATCTTTTCCTACATGCTCATGCTGCAGCAAAAGGAAAGTTTTGAACGGATCACCTTTGAACAGGCAGTTGCCTATATTGACCGCCTGGCCCGTGAGGGCGAAGCCCAATTGAAAAATACCAATGCCACACAGGAAGATTATGACCTGGCCCGGTTTGCGGTGTTTGCCTGGGCCGACGAAACCATCCTGCTTGGGTCATGGCCGGGGAAAACCCAGTGGCAGGCGGAACCCCTTCAAAGAAAATTCTATCACACCTCGGATGCAGGGGAACTTTTTTTCCAGAAGCTGAACACCATCGGCCCCCACCAGAACCATGTCAGGGAGGTTTACTTTATCTGCCTGGCGTTAGGGTTTACAGGCCAATACCACAAGCAGGGAGATGATCTGCTGCTCAATCAACTGAAAACGTCCAATTTAAAACTTCTCACCGGCAGTGCCGTAGACCTGCCCGCCATGGACCGGATGACACTCTTTCCCGACGCCTATGCAACGGATCAGGAAGAGGTCTCCCCCCAGGTAAAAAAAGGCTTTTCCCCTTTAACGGCTCTGGCCTTTTTAGTCCCCCTGGGATTGTACGGGGTTTTATTTTTTATTTACAAATTTGTTTTGGGAAATATCGGAGAAACCATTATCAGCAGGATACCCTAAATGAAACATATGCTGACATTATTGTTCAAGCTTTTATTACTCCTGGTCCTGTTAGGGGCCGTGGGGATTGCATTTTATGCCGGATATGTCTGGACCGGATGGCCGTTGTGGCTGATGGTCTTTATTTTTCTGGGAGGACTGGGCTTTTTCTTAGGGCTTTTGTTTATCCGCAAACTATGGCTGAAAAAACGGGAGCAAAAATTTGTCAGCCAGATCATTGAGCAGGATAACCGGCAGCTGAAATTAATGAATGAAAAAGAACAGCAGGTTTCCCGGCAAATGCAGGATAAATGGAAGCAGGCGGTTGACTCATTAAAAAAATCCCACCTGAAAAGAAAGGGCAACCCCCTGTATGTCCTGCCCTGGTACATGATCATCGGCAAAAGCGGTAGCGGGAAAACCACGGCTATTAAAAGCGCTGGGCTGTCCTCATCCTTTTCCGAGGTTACCAGCGTCACCGGCATCTCGGGCACACGCAACTGCGACTGGTGGTTTCTGGAACAGGCCGTATTAATTGATACGGCAGGGCGGTACGCCGTCCCGGTGGATCAGGACCGGGATAAAAATGAATGGCAGAAATTTTTAACCCTTCTTGCAAAATACAGGAAAAAAGAACCCCTGAACGGGTTGGTCGTCACCGTTGGTGCAGAGGATTTGAACGCCCTTTCCACGGAGGAACTGGAGCGGTACGGCAAAGAAATCAGAACCCGTTTAGACGAACTGATGCTGGTATTGAATGCCAAATTCCCGGTGTATGTTCTGGTGACCAAGTGCGACCTGATCCAGGGAATGAACCAATTTTGTGATTTCCTGGGTGAAACAAATTTAAACCAGGCCATGGGCATAGTCAATGACAGGCTCGAACATGATGCCCTGGGATTGGTCTCTGACGGCTTCAGGACAATCGGCGAAAAAATAAGAGATCTCCGGCTGTTGATGATGCAGACCCCCCAGGGCAGACAGGTGCCCCCGGAACTGATCCTGTTTCCCACAGAGTTTGAAAAAATCAAACAAGGGGTTGAGTCATTCATCAAAGGGGTGTTCCAGGAGACGCCCTATCAGGAAACCCCTATTTTCAGAGGGTTGTATTTCAGCAGCGGCATGCAGGAAGGGACCCCCTTTTCCCACTTTTTAAAAGACCTTGGGCTCATGGGCAACCAAAGTGTGCAGCCCGGTACCAGCCGAGGATTATTTCTGCATGATTTTTTCTCTAAACTTCTGCCCCTGGACAGAAGGCTGTTCCAGGTTACCCAGAGAAGTGCGGCCTGGAACCGGTTGACCAGAAATATCGGGTTTGCAGCCTGGACAACTTTAATTATCGCTTTTTGCGGGGTGCTGAGCTTCTCATTTGTCAAAAACCTCCAGACCATGAAATCCATTTCCGGACGGTTGGGTGATAATCAGATTTTAAGCGGCGAGCTGACGTCAGATATCTATGCCCTGGACCGGTTTAAGGATGCGGTCAAAGAAATAGAAGCTCATAATTCACACTGGATGATCCCCAAACTCGGACTTCGGGAGAGTGAACGCCTTGAATCGGAATTAAAAAACAAATACTGCAGTCTGGTTGAAAAACGGTTCATTGATCCGTTTAACAAAGAGTTGGGTGAGTATCTGGCCGATTTTAATGCTTCGACACCGTCTGCCCACTATATCACTGTTATTGAACATTTGGTTAAACGGATCCTCATCCTGAAGGCCAGACTTCCAGACAGTCAGCCCGACATCTATGAAAATATGGCCCTGCCCGTATTCAGCCTGGACGCCCCAATGGCAGAACAGGAAACCGGGGACATCCGGCTTGGCATTTCCCCCCTTTACCTCCATTATCTGTACTGGCAGAAGGATGCCCAGTCTTTAAACCTGAGAATGAACAGACTCCAGCAATTGCTGGCCCGGACCCTGTCCATAAAGGGTGCCGATCTAAACTGGCTGGTACTGTGGGCCAATGCCGATCCTCAGCTATCACCGGTGACACTTACCGAGTTTTGGGGGCGTGGGGCCATTGATTCAGAAAATATTTTTGTACCGGCCGGATTGACCCGGGCCGGTAAAGATAAAATTGACAAATTTATTGCAGATATTGAAGAAGCATTAATCGAGCCCCTCATACTGTCAGGGAAAAAACGAAATTTTCATCAATGGTATCAGACCACCTGCCTGGACACCTGGCTGCATTTTGTTTCCAACTTTGATGCGGGGTTCAACAGCCTTCAAACAAGAGAAGGATTCGAAATGCTGGCCGGTATGGTTCCAACCCCCAGGGGGCCTTATTTATCGTTGCTGACCACCCTTTATAATGAATTGGGGCCATTTTCCAAGGCTGAAAACCTGCCGGAGTGGGCCGGACTGGTGATGGAGCTGGATCACCTGGAAAAACAGGCCAAAATGCTCCGGGTCCAGAGAGACCAATCCTCAGGGGTCCTGAAAAAAACGGTGTCAAAGGTCAAATCCCAAATTAAAGGCATTTCCAAAGCCGAAAAAATTAAAAAGGCCATGGATAGCGATACCATGATAGAGGCAGCCAAAACCTTTAACAGCTATCAAGACGCTATTGTTGCCCTGCCTCCCATGGTGTCGTCCAGGCGGGCATCTGCCAAACTGGCCTCAGCCATTTATTCCGAAGATCCGGCAAACAGTGACCATGTTTTTTTCAAAGCCGGACAGGCCGTAAAAAAACTGAAGCGAATGATGGGATATCCAGGCAAAGAGCCTGGGCAGATCTGGCATTTATTGGAAGGCCCAATGAACTTTTACCATGAATTTTCCAACAAGGAAACCGCCTGCTACCTTCAGAAAAGATGGGAACAGGACGTATTGGTGCAGTTTCGTGACGTCTCAGACGATAGAAATCGAAACCAGGTGCTGCTCGGCCCGGAAGGGTTTGTCACCACCTTTGTTAAAGGACCTGGAAAACCCTTTATTAAAAGAGGGCTGAAAAAAGGATTCTATTCTGCAAAGGTCATGGGGCGGCAAATTCCTTTTTATAAATCCTTTTTTCAATTTTTATCCAGAGGAAGGGCATCTGCCGCCCGAACCGTCAAAGACAGTTATGGTGTGAAAATAAAGGCGGACCCCACAGATACCAATGAGGACGCGGCAGTCAAACCGGAAGCCACGCGCCTTGAACTTGTCTGTGCCGATCAAACGATTTTACTTGAAAACTATAATTATCCCAAAGAAAAAGTGTTTACCTGGGCGCCTGAATCTGAGTGCGAGGTAATTTTCAGCATAAAATTCAGAAACCTGGTGCTGACCAGAAGATATACGGGGAAAAACGCATTCCCGAGATTTTTAAAATCATTTTCAAGGGGCAGGGTTAAATTTCTCCCCTCGGATTTTCCTGAGCACCAGGATGATTTAAATCGGATGGGGGTAAAATTCATCCGGGTCCGGTATCAATTCAAAGGCCACCAGTCTGTAATCGGGCTATTGCATGCCGGTCCCGGAAGAGTGCCCACGGAGATTGTCCAGTGCTGGGATTAAAGAAACAAAAACCGGCGGCAGCTTTTTTTGCCCTTGGCAAACATCCGGCGTTTAATGATTATTTTAACCTGAATGAACCGTCTACGCTTTCCGAAGCCATGACCCTGTGGATTGAAAAAGGCGTGCAGGAAAAAGAAAAAGATAGAAAAACGCTGCGCGGAGACCAATGTGAGACCAATGGTGCCATCCATACCTACCGTTTCTGGATGCAGGCAGGGCGCCGGGAGGAACTGGCATTAGGGATCGTCCGTGACAGCTGCGACACCCTGGGACGGGCCTTTCCCCTTTTAATCATGGCCCATGGTATTGTGAAAGAATGGTACAAAAGCTGGCATTATATTTTTCAGGAATGGGAACCTGTGTTCAGGGAACTGGAAACAGCGGCCACGTCCCAATATTTGGATTTTCAAGAATTTCAGGCCAGATTAAAAAAAATTCGATTTCCCGAGAAACTGGCCCCTTCCCCCTGTGACGATACCGGTTGCCCAAAGGTACTTGTAACACCTGAATCCATATTGGCGCTGTTCCAACATAACCAGAACCAGGATGCTGCCCGCATCCCGGCATCGGCTCTGAAGGCCCCGGGGGGTTCCTGTGGTGGAAAAATAGTGAAAAATCATTTTTTTTCAAAACCGGCAATACCTGCATCCATGTTTGTCGGCGGTATACCGGAAGCCCCCACCCTGTTCATTTACAACAGGCCCTTGCGTGCAAAGGATTTTTCCGATCTTTTCAATCTGGTTCAAAGCTGCAGAACAGGGCTCCATGACAGCCGTTTGACGACAAAATGATTATAGCTTGAGACAAACGTTACCCATAAAGGAAGATGAAAAATGCCAAATAAACCAGGCAGGCCAACGACTTCAGTAGCGCATATTCCGACTTCATTGCGCATGAGAAAGCTCAATTTGAATCTTCCTTCCGACTACTATAAGCGTGTGGGCAACGCACAAAACAGGCCTTTAGGGCTGACACGGGGCCCATTGGGAACCAAGCCCCCGGGCACCCGGCCAAAGTCAAAACCCATCTCGGAAAGCGCACTGAAGTCAGTTTTAGAAAAAGCGAAATCGTTAAAAACAAAAATCGAAATAAAGCGTGGCCGCGGAAGGGTAGAGATCAGCCTTACCGGCGTTACCTCCGAAATCATGCCACCGGTCCCAAAATCTTCCAAGGAACGAACCACGCTGGGGGTAAAGGTCGGGTACGACGGCACAGTTTCAGCCTACAAGGCCCATGTTTATAAACTGGGACAGGGCTTGCTTCTCAAAGAAAAAATATCAACGGCGTCTGGCCAGCCTTTCCGATTGGAATACAGTCATAAGCAGCTTGCCATCGCCCTGACGTTCAAGTCCAATGACAAAAAAGGCATGTCCTTTGACCGATGGGAATTCTCCATCTCATGGGGTAATGTCGGTCCCGACCTGCAGAGCCTGGGGGAAATCCTGAAAAAGGGCGAAGAATCGGCACGAAGCGTCCTGGGCGCAATACAGCTGCTGGACAGCCTTGATGATGTGAAAAAGGTAACCGACGCCGTAAAACCCCATGTTGAACCGATTCAAAAAAGTGTAAAAAGCGTTGCTTCCATCATGAAAGTTCAACAGGGCATTAATCTCAGCTTTAAAATAGAAGGCCCCTGCCAGAAGGTTCGGATTCCACTGGGCACATCACTTGAAGACCGCATCAAAGCAGGCGTCAAGGGAATGATATATTTGACGGTTCGATTCTGAAAAGCACTCCCGACGGCCTTCAATAAAATGCAAACCAGTAATATACAAGCAAGCCGGCACCCACCAACAAAAAGACGAATCCCAGCCTTCTTCGGACCCTGAAAGTAATTCGAGAAGCATCATCACACGGTTCAGCGTTTCGATATGCCGCTGCCAGGTGATAAATCGAAAGCAGGATAAACACACATGCAATGGCGGGTATGATCAGTTGCACCTTCATGCTACAATTTTACAGCCCGGCCGCCAGCAACCGCTGCTGCCGATACCCCGGAGCGCGCACCTCAAACAAAGGCCGGTCGGGATGCAGAAGCGCAAGTTCCAGGGCGGCAGCCATGCGCTGTCGCTGAAACCCATTGATAAGAACATGCATGCAGTTTTCTGATGATATGACATTGCCTGCCAGATAACGCTTGCCGCTTTGAAACGATATTTGATTTTTATGCCACCAGGCTCCGATCAGTTCGGGATCAGGCCATGGCAAATCCTCATCCGGATCCATCTCCACATCCTCGTCTTCGGAATCTTCCGTCGGCCCGGCATGGAAATATTCAGGCCGATCGGTGTCAAGATCTGCATAGGCAATGTCCACACCGGTAATCATGGAAAACGCTTCCCCAGCAACGCGGGCCAGTTCAGGCCGGTTCATAAGCTCAATCAACCAAGGAATTCTAACAGGATCACCGGCCACGCCAGAGCCGATGATGGCATGACGAAGTCCAGATAGTTGTTTAGCAAGCTCATCTAATTCAAATTGTACCTGTTTGCTGTCTATTACACGAAAGAGAAGTTGAATGGCTCTCTGACGAAGAGGTGATTCCTCGGCGGTGAATGTTTTAAGAATTTCAATAGCTGCAAAATCCCCCAGTAACAACGCTGACCAGGCCGCCCAGAAGCGGCAGGCGGTATTTTCGCTCTGAAACCGGCGTTGTAAGACCGGCAGCAGATCGCGACGTTTTAGTTCCCCGACAGCCCGTAACGCCCGTGCCTGGAATTGTGGTTCCGGGTCATCAAGCGCTTCCACCAATGCTGCACCGGGATCTCGCCGATGGATTGCACTTGCGGCTATCCCCAGGCGTCCATATTCGGACTTTTCAGATTTTAGCAGTCCGGGAAGCAAATTATTGACTTGCTCCTGGGTTAACCAACCAAAAGCTGAGACCAATCCACGCCAGGTTTCTTCCGAAGCAGCCCCCGCAGCAATGACAGTTTCGATGCGTTGCGCATCCCCTCCCTCGAAGGCCAAAACAGAAGCGGCAAAAACCTCGCCGGACTCTTCAAATTCCAGCGCCTGTTCGCATATCTCCCAACCTGCGTCACCAGCGATGCGCAGCCCATCGATATGAGCCTCAACGCGATCATCAAGTTTGGCGAGGTCTTTAAGATTGTAATGTGGATCACGAACCGCGGCATCTCGTTGCAGCCAGAGGAAAGCAGCCTCTTCGGCGTGTTGTTCAATTATTGTGGAGATAATGGTCATCAGTTTTTTCACCGTTTACGTTTGTAAGTCACGCCAATAGTCAAATAGAAAAGAACGTCCCCTTAGCATGCTCCATTTTTTTCCCTCGGTTCAGTAAGTCTTTTAAATAATGCGGGACCACTTCTTCCCATCGAAACTGACTATATCACTACGTCCAATTGACCAAAGAACATCATCGCACGCACTAAGTTTGTAGGTGGTTGCAGGCGTTGTTCTACCAAAATCTACCTTTGACAGACCTTCTTCGTCAATACGATAAACACCCTTGAGTGTTGAAATATATATTTCATCCTTGAATTCTTCAATATCCCAAATATCGTCAGTAATTAAATCTTGATCTACTACTTTCCATTTCTGACCAGACCCTACGACAAGTACTCCATCATCCCCGCCGATATAGACTTCACCATTTTTTGTGCATTTAATACATCCTAATATTGCATTTGTTGGTAAATCTATTCTTTCCCATTTTTTCCCGTTGAATTTAAAAAAGACACCCTTGAAGCCGACTACGAACAAAGCATCGGAAGAAAACCCATCGATGTCTTCGATATCAAATTTCTTTGGAAGGCCTTTATCAATTGGTTCCCACTTCTCAAAATCGAGCATTCTGAAAACTGTCCCTTCAAATCCCGCAGCGTAACATGTATCGTCAATCCCAACAACGCTTCTGAATCCCCCATGTCGAGATTTCCTGTAATCCTTTGATCGTCGTAATATATTTCCAGCTGTTGCGCCAGAACGCGACTGTACGGAATAGTGTCCCTGACCAGAAATCATTACAACACCAAACTCCGGATCATTTACCATGCAACAATCATGGGCGTTAAAGTTACCTTCCACATTACTCCATTTGTCTGATTTTAAAACACAGAAAATAACATGCGGATCTTCGTCTTCGCTTCTTGTAGGATCAAAAGCCAACACATAACCAACCTTTTTATCCTTTACCACTGCGTTTCTAATAAGTAAGCTTTTAAAGTCTTGAGTTTTCATCAATATGAACCATCTCTATTGCTATTCATTAAACGTTCGCCGCACCAATCGTGGCATCTTCCGTGGCTCCAGCCGTTGTAGGCCTAACCTTGTCAGCTTTATTTATACTATTTGGTTTGGTTTTGTGCCCCGCTCTAAGTTGCGCTTCAGTACACTCTTTAGGGCAACCAACAACCTCTTGAACTGCCTCAGCCCCTACAGCCTCCGCATCGCCGACTGTCCATTCATCGCCGTCGGGAATAGATTCATCAAGACTGACTCCACGCTTGGTTTTCGTCTTCATATTAGTTTTTTCATGTATTCGGCCATGCTTTCCCTCGGAATGACCTGCTCCAGGTACACAAATACAGGGCGCCTTATTCGGATCATATTTATTTTTACCATTACTGTCTTTTAGAATAGCACCTTTATCTTGCTCCGCTTTAGAAGATTTGCCTGCAAAACCGGATTTGTAAAATTGCGATTTCGGAACAATATGGTGAGGTGTATCTTCTTCAACCGGCGGCGTGGCTTCTTTGTCTGGCGCGGGACAACAAAATCCATCGTATGGCACAAGTGCACATTTTAATTTGGTTTTACATTTATCGTCACTGCAAAAAGTTTTTTGAACATCTTTTTTATTAGCCGATCCTTCATCATCTGCCAACGCGTCCCAATCAACCAAACTAGTTTGCCTTGGATTGCTCTCCGCTGCAGCTACCCCTGTAACACCCGGTTTTTTGTGCCGTTTTTTTGCTGCCTTAGAAGCGTTTTTCTTTATATGCTTTTTAACACAATTATTTTTTTCTTCAACAACCTTTTTGCAATCCGTATCACTCATCGCCGCGGAATCGATATACGCCCAAGGTACCGCCTCATTAGCAGTCGGACTACCATGGTTGTTTGTAGTCATATCAAAATGCCGATCAACATTTTCACCCTCAACTTTCACATTCATCGACCATTTTATAAAATAAACTTTACCTTTATTCTTGCTTGATATAACCCCTTTTTTCGCTGCACATCCCGCTTCATCACCCGTTGACGTCTTAAAATAAGATTTGTTTTTCAACATAATCTCTTTATCAGAGATCTTCACATTTTTGCTGCCTTTTGTGGTATCCGAAGCCATGGCGGTATTTGGATAAGGTACCGGCACACCGGGCGGGGTCGCTGGGTTTTCAGGCGGGGTCATACAGACATCGGGAAAGGCACAAATCACTTTGCCTGCAGCCGCTTTACACGCGATTTCCATGCCATTAGCAAAAACGTTATTGGCCATTATTTACGCCCTGCCTTTTGCCAAAAAAATATCATAGAAGCCCGTTTGCCTTCATCGTCACCCAAATGTGCCAATATACGATCACCTTTGGTATATCCTTTTTCACAAGCAGCCTTTAGCACCGCAACCATCACCAGTCCGGATACAGCGCCCACATCTCCCACACAATCCGCCGGATGCCAGATATCAAACTCTTCCCGCTTGGTTCGGTCGATGCGGCTGAATGCCAGACTTGCCTCTTTAAAATAATATTGCTCACCCGAGATATCGGTTATTTTAAAATCAAGTACACTCTCACCACATCCCGCATCATCCAAAGACGCCTTAATGGCAGTCACCAGTCCATCTGCCCTTAGAGGCTCTTCAGAATAAACATGTGCCTTCTCCAATCCAAAACCCAAACCGCGGCAGACCAACTGATTTTCATGCTTGGCAACACCCGGCTCAATCACCAAAGCCGCCCCAGCCTCCCCTGGAATAAACCCATTGGAATTATCACTGTTCAGCAATCTTTCATGTTCCTCATAATGGGCCAGTGTCGGCCCAACCAATAAACTATCCGTTGCCGCAATCAGTACATGATTGATGTGCAGCTCCTGGAACAGAATCCGTGCCTGTTTCAGCGCCACCGCAACGGCAGTATGCCCGTTGGCCACCACCCATGATTTTTCATGAAACTTCAACCCCAGTTCATTTTGTAAATCGAGAAAAAATTGAGTATCATCGTCAATCACGCGACCTCTACGTTCATGCTCAGATAGGCACAGTATTAAAGGGGTCAATTCAGGATTAATTTGTTTATTCCCTTCCAAACACTCCTTGATAGCCAGTGCAGCCATTTTGAGTAATTTGGCTTTCCCGCGCCAGGGTTGCTCCAACGGTACTTCACAACCTAACAGCCATTCCCCACCGCTATCCATAAATCGGGTTTCCTGAAAGTTGTCAATGGCACAACGAATAGCAGCGCACGAAGCAGGCGCTGTCAGCCCCACTCCTGTGACCATGCCGGATCCTACAATCGCCAAGGGCTGTGTCATCATTCCGTCTCCTCTTCGAGCTCTGCCTGATTGGCCTGGATCAACTCGTTTAAAGAAGAATAATAGGTCTTGCCCAACTCACGCGCCCGCCACCAGGCGCGTGATTTTTTACCCACCAGCACCTGGGGGACCTCAAACATATCTCTCTTTAATGGCAGGCTTGCCCGCCAGGTTATGGTAAAGCGACCCAAATCAGGTTCCAGTACAAGCGTGTCTGCCGCAGCTTGTGTTTCATGATGCCCGCCTTTCTTGAGGAAAAACACAATGGGTACGTCCGTTTCAGGTAAACGGAATACGGTTTGGCCTTGGGGTGTCAGATTGATCAGCTTTACAATTTCACCACCCTTTAGATAATCTGTTTGCTGATCAATGGGAGCACTTTGATAGTAAGCGTCCTGAAAATCGGAAGGAAGAAAGGGAAATACATTATCAATCCAGTCTTGATCGTAGGTTCCCGCCAGTTTATAGCGTAGTTCCCAACCTCGCCCCACCGGGCTAAATGCCATGGGGCGGTAATTACCGGTAGGACTTTTGATGGGTTTGCCGACCTCTTCAGTATTCGGCAGTGGTTTACCTTTAAAAAATTTTCCCTGTTGATTGGCATGAAACCCAACACCGATGGGATTCAGCATAAATGCCTCATGTTTAGATGGCTTTTCATGGGTATGATCAGTCCCGCCAAATGCGACGTCATAAGTTATGGGCATTACGGTGAAAGGTTCCGGGCGTGAAATTCTGGGGAAGCCAAAGCGTTTGTGCCAAAATCTATTACCGATAACGTTAAATGACTTGGCCATCGACCCGACTGTAAGGGACACACGAACTTTTTTCACCGGGACGCCGTCAGGCGCATATGCACTCCCGTTAAGAATAACATCACATTTAGGTTTGTACCTTGCGTAATCGCTTTCATAAATGGGCGCAGACAAGCCAGGCTCACCGGTGTATTCATCGGCTTCGACCAGAGGAACCTGTTCATCAGCCAATTCAGGTCGACCACCGTTTTCAGGAATCCTGAAGGTTCCTTTTACGACAACAACGAGCGACTCACGGCCATCAGGCTGCATTCCCATGGTGTAGCCGGCTTGCATATTTGTGGCATTCAAAAGATCCATAAAGTCCCGTTAAAACCTCTGTGCTTCAATGAATGGCGCAGAATTCAGTTAATCTGCACTGAGCCGCCCTTTATACGATTGACGCCAGATGACCGGTTCAGAAGGTACGCGCCCCGAATTATCACTTTACCAGCCCTTGTTAATCTGATGCTTGATTTTCCGCAACGCAGCACAATCTCTTTTTTCGCATCAAATGTAACGGTTTCTCCGTCAATTTTCACGTCATCAAGATGATTCCGTTCCATGGTCACGGCTGGTGCTGCCGCTTCAATCCGGTCACAAACCACATCAATGATCACGGGCCGGTGTATATCATTTTCTTCAAAGGCGATGAGGACCTGTATGTCGCTGTCATCCGGCCGCCGGGTAATGCTGCCAGCCGCAGCCGCCGTGATTCTGGCCTGTACAGCCTCCTTACGGTTACCGGGGAAATCGACAAAGACATTCCCTTTCTGGTCAATCTTTACTATTTTTCCGGTCTGAACGCCTTCAAGGTCCTGCGCTGTTGGGAGTTCACTTATTTTCTTGACCGCTGATACGTTCATATTAGTTCTCCAGGATTTTCTTGGCCTTCATGACGATATTGCCAGAGCCTTTGACATTGATTGTTTTGCCTTTAATGGTAATGTCACCGTTTTTATTCATGGTGATGGATGCTTTGCCCACCTTTATGGTCAATTGATCCTCGATATCGATGACGCCTTTTTTCTTGCCGGACACGGAAAAGTCATCTCCGGCGGTTAAGCTCATTTTCTTTCCGGATGTGATGGCAACATCCTTGCCGGCACTTTCTGAAATATTCTTACCAGCATCTACAGATTTATCACCGCCGACATTCTCACTGCTGTTGGCACCCACATTGACCGACTTGGTAGCCCCGATCTCCTCTGCTTTGGCAGCCCCGATAGTTTCGTTCATGGCGGCACCCACGGTGACCTGGTAGGCCGCACCAATGGTCATCGCCTTGGCAACGGCAACGGTGTCGGTCTGGTTGGCGCCGACAGTAAGACTTTTATTGGCACCAATGGTCTCGGTTTTATTCGCCCCCACCTTTTCATCGTGATTTGTCCCGACGGTGATGCTTTTATTTTTTCCAATACTCTCGCTCTGGTCAACGCCCACTGTTTTGGTGCGGTTGTTTCCGACAGACATGGTTTCATCATGACCGATGGTCTGGTTTTTGTCATTTTCTATGGCAATGGTCCAGTCCTTTTGGCCATGCAGGTAAACCTCTTCGCTCCCCTTTTTATCTTCAAAGCGGAATTCATTGGAGCCTCCACCGCCGATGGTAGAATCCGACTTCAGGGTACTTTTGGTTTTCTCTGCAGGCAAATCATACGGCGGCATGTTGGTTGCGTGATACACGGTGCCGACAACAATGGGCTGGTCCGGATCCCCTTCAAGGAAATCAACGATCACCTCCTGGCCGATGCGGGGAATGTAGAGACCGCCCCATCCTTTTCCGGCCCAGGTTTGCCGCACCCGTATCCAGCAGGAGCTGTTCTCATCATTCTTTCCTTCCCGATCCCAGTGAAACTGCACTTTCACCTGGCCGTATTTGTTGGTATGAATCTCTTCACCGGCGGGGCCGGTCACCACAGCGGTTTGCGTTCCCTGGATCACGGGTTTGGGGGTTTTGCGTTCCTGCCGGTATTGGACGGCACCTGGAATCACGGTAAAAAAACAGGCGCACATGTCATCTATACCGCCGGAAGTCTCGTAGTTTTCGGCAGCGGCCTGATAATCAGTGGATAGAATCAGATACTCCCTGTTCTGGTCCCCTCGCGGGTGGTTGGACAGTTTGAACTTATACCCGGAACAAAGCCCTCTGGAATCAGACTGGCCTGTGCACACTTCATGGGCGTGCGCCAGTTCTTCCATACGCACCTTGGCATATCTGTCGCCATCTGCTTTTTCCGGATATTCACCCGGGAAATCATAAATTTCATACTTACCCCTGGCATGGCTCTTCTGGTCTTTTTCGGTGCTCATCAGGGAGGTTGAAGGTTTTTCAAAATTATAATCGGTATGGGCAAATTTCCCCGGCAGGACCTGTTTTTGTATTGCCCAGTCACTGATCCGCTCTTGAAGTGATGAGTGGCTGGTATCGGGGATATACTTAATTTCACCGTAATCCCCATATTTATCATGCTTGCTCAGGGAATCACAAAGCACGATGGTACATTTACCCTTTTCATGTAAAAAATAATAATAGATCCCTTCCTGCTCCATCAGGCGGCTGACAAAATTGAAATGGGTTTCGCGGTACTGCACACAATAGTTCCATGTCCGATAACCGGGAGAGAGCCGATCCTCAATATCGCTGAAACCAAGGTCTTTAAATACCTTCTTGACGATGTCCGGTACTGTTTTTTCCTGAAAGATGCGGCAATCGGATGTCAATGTCAAAAACCACAGCCAGGGCACCATGGTGGCCTCATATTGCGCAAACTTTCTGCGGGTTGAAACGACCTGTTCAAAACGATTGATAAATCCGTTCCAGTAACGCTTGCCACCTCCCGGAAGCTCCATACTAACGGTTACATTCTGGCCGATAATGTCCTCAAAATCAATTTCATAATCTTTGCTCAACAGGTCAAGGTCAAACGTAAACAAACAGCTCATCTCTTCATGGGCGGAAAACCTTTGCAGCAGCAATACATCCTCGCCCAATGGCGTATCTATGGCAATATGTCTGGTTGTCTGGGTTAATTTTGTCATGATACTGCTTTCTAAATTTTCGTAATCTTAAACGGCGGGAGCAAGGGTTAACGCCCCCGCCACTCAAAAACTCACCGGTATTTCTACCCCTCGCCTTCTTCAACTTTCCAGGAATACTCAACGTTGCCTTTTGACTTACCTTCGCTGTCGCATTCCGTGTAGGTGACCTTTATTTCTTCAAAATTTAGCGACATATCCTCCATGGGCACATCTTCGGACTGGCCACTGCCAGCGACATTATAGCTTGTAACCATAACGTTTTTCAGCTCATAGCGATAATAGGTCACCCTTCCAGCATCGGTGGTTGAGGCGGTTACATCAATTTCCACCTTGGGAAATACTTTTCCTTTGCATATAGCTTCGGCGATCTTTGGGCTTGCTTTGTCCAATTCTTTACTAGCATTAATATCATCTAATATGACATCGCCGCGACGACGGGTGGAGCCTGTAGCGGCACTGCCCGGTTGGTGGATACCCTGACCAAAAGAAGCTAAATCGCTCCAACCCTTGTGATCCTTGTCCTTTGCCTCTCCTTCAACTCCATCAAATTTAATGTAAGCGGCCATGGTTACCTCCTTTATGTTATGTTATTGGTTTGGCGCTTTAACCCATCCGTCAAAACATGTATGGATTTCACTGATTAATTAAACGTATAGGTAAACTCCTCTTCTTCCACTCCCACATGGATACGGGTCAATGTCTGACCTTCCATCATCCGTGTAAGAAGTTCACTGCTGATTTCAGGCAGCAGTGTATGGGTCAAAATGGCGTCTACCACACGTGCGCCGCTTTCCACTTCCGTGCAGCGGCTGTTGATGAGCTCGACAACGTCGTCATCATAGGTAAAAGGTATATGGTGATTTTCCTGGATACGTGTTTCAATGCGGCCCAGCTGCAGGCGCACGATCTTGCGTATCACCTCGTCACTCAAAGGATAGAACGGCACCACCACCAGCCGTCCCAAAAAGGCGGGGGGGAATGCCTTCAGCAGTGGTTCTCGCAACGCTTTAGCTATACCGGGCGGATCCGGCATGAGGTCCGGGTCCTTGCACATGTTCATGATCAGGTCCGTGCCGACATTGCTGGTGAGCAGAATGATCGTGTTTTTAAAATCGATCATGCGGCCTTCCCCATCTTCCATTCTCCCCTTGTCAAAGACCTGGTAAAACACTTCATGAACGTCCTTGTGGGCTTTTTCGACTTCATCCAGCAAAATAATACTATACGGACGTCTGCGGACGGCTTCGGTAAGGACGCCGCCCTCCCCGTATCCAACATATCCGGGGGGGGCCCCTTTCAGGGTTGATACGGTGTGTGCTTCCTGAAACTCGCTCATGTTGATGGTGATCACGTTTTGCTCGCCCCCGTAGAGCGCTTCGGCCAATGCCAGGGCAGACTCGGTTTTGCCCACACCGCTGGGGCCCACAAACATAAAGACGCCGATGGGTCTTTTGGGGTTCTCCAGCTTGGCCCTGGAAGTCTGCATACGTTTGGCGATGGTATCCAATACATGGCGCTGCCCAATGATACGCTGTTCCAGGGTGTCGGCCAGGTTCATAATGGCTTCTATCTCATTTTTAACCATCCTGCCTACGGGGACACCGGTCCAATCCGCCACCACGGAAGCCACGGCCTGTTCATCGACACTGGGCAAAATCAAAGGTGTTTCACCCTGGACACCAGAGAGTTGACCAGTAAGCGCCTTAAGTTCCACCATCATGGCGTCACGTTCTTCTTCGGTCAGGGTGCTCTTGGGTGCTTCCTCTCCCCCGGACGCCCCTTTCTCTTCCACGACCCCGGTTGCGTCCCCTGAAAGGTCTGTTTCAGCCGGTTCTTCACCCGTTTCATCAATGGGTTGGCCGGTCCCGGCACGCAGCCGTCCCCTTAATGCAAGCACTTTATCCACCAGGTCTTTCTCTTTCTGCCAATCCGCTTCAAGCTGCTTAAGGGTCTCAGCTTCCTGGTTCAACGCCTCTTGAATCTCCTGTCTTCGTTGGGAACGCTCCATTCCAACGGCTTCCTCCCGGCCGAGAATTTCATTTTCCGTTTCCAGGGCACTGACACGCCGCCGGCAGGCTTCCACCGCTGCCGGGGTGGCATGCAGGCTGATGGCCACACGGGCACAGGCAGTGTCCAGCAAGCTGACCGCCTTATCCGGCAACTGACGTGCCGGAATGTATCGATGGGAAAGTTGAACCGCAGCCACCAGAGCCTCATCAAGGATCTGCACCCGATGATGTTTTTCACTGACCCCGGCCACCCCCCGCAGCATCATAATGGCTTTCTCTTCCGAGGGCTCTTCAATCTTCACAACCTGGAACCGCCTGGTAAGCGCGGCGTCCTTTTCAACATATTTTTTATATTCAGCCCAGGTCGTGGCGGCAATGGTTCTGAGCGTCCCCCGTGCAAGGGCGGGCTTGAGCAGATTCGCAGCATCTCCCGAGCCTGCGGCCCCCCCTGCGCCAATTAAGGTGTGGGCTTCATCGATAAAAAGAATGATCGGCTTGGGCGAGGCCTGGACTTCTTCTATGACCTGGCGCAGCCGATTTTCAAATTCCCCTTTCATGCTTGCACCGGCCTGGAGCAATCCCAAGTCCAGGGTTCGCACAGTGACATCCTGCAGTGGCGGAGGGATATCCCCTGAAACGATACGCTGGGCAAAGCCCTCTACCACGGCGGTTTTCCCCACGCCGGCCTCACCAGTGAGGAAGGGATTGTTCTGCCGACGGCGCATGAGGATATCCACGATTTGGCGGATTTCATCATCCCGGCCCAATATCGGGTCAAGCTCCCCCTTGCGTGCCGTCTCCGTAAGATCCACGGAAAACTGCCTCAGCGCTTCCTGTTTGCCCATGGCTGCCGGCGCTACGGCGCCGCTGGCTTCACCGGGCGCAACACCGCCTCCCACATGGGTACCGTCCTGGGCGTAAAGCCCATCCTCAGGCGAACCTTCCACAATGGCATCAAAATTATCGGAAAGATCTTCGACTTTGATCTTGGCAAACTCAGAAGATATAGAAGGCAATACCGCCTTAAGCCCAGCAGCCTTGAACAAGGCAATGACTATATGGCCGGTGCGCACCTGTAATACGCCAAAGAGTAATGAGCTGTATACCCAGGCCCTTTCCACCGCTTCCTCCAGATGAGGTGAAAAATCGGAAATGGAAGTTGCCCCCCGGGGCAGGCTGTCCAGTGAAGCGGTCATATCAGATGAGAGCCGTGACAGATTGAGATCGTAATGATTAATAATATGATGCAGGTCTGAATCCTGCTGTTGCAACACCATGTGCAGAAAATGAATAAGTTCCACGTAGGGGTTGCCCCGCATCTTGCAAAATACCGTGGCACTTTCCACCGATTTGTAGGCAAGGCTGTTAAGTTTGCCAAATAGTGATGTTCGGTTGATTTCGGCCATAATGCCCCCCATTTGGTTTAACTCAATGATCAAATTTTTGTTAATTTACCCAACTTCTTCGTTGGAAAAAATTTTTAATCCTCAAAATATGTTGTATATTCATCCGGTTAAAAATTGTTTTTCGCCTTGAATTTGAACAAATTCCCTAAAAACTTGATGATCGCGTTTAAGGTTAACGTTCTGTAAAAGCCTACTGGGCAACAATAGTGCTGACATCTTCTTCAAAGGGCCGGCTTTTTAGCCACCCGGTCCATCCCAGACGCCCCGATTCACCAAGGCACACCCGGGGCACTTCCTCAGCCTTCAGGATAAGGCGCAATTCCCAGTTCAGCGTATCACCAACATAATTGCGCACCCAATCGTTCAAAACGGTAAAGCTCTCACCCCCAGGCAACAAACGCTCATAATCCGCCAGGCCCATCGGCCCCATCACAATCCTGAACTTTTGCTGGCAATCCCATACCTGGGAACCGACTACTGCATTAACACCTATGGCAGCATTCTCTGCCGACCGGCCCAATCTGCACCGGTAAATTTCGGGTAGTGTGATCCATTGCCCGACAAACTCCTGTATGCATGTTTGGATGCCGAAATAATCCTCCAGTATCCCGCGCAGCCCCTCAGCATGCCGCGTCTGGCAGGCAAGATGGCCGCAATAATGCAATTTGGCCGCATCAGGCACGGCATCCCGGTTCAGCAAAGAGTCCCGGCCGATCCCAACCAGGCTGCCGATGTAAGCGGAAAACCGATCGTCATCGGGCCGGTCATGGCTTACGGTTGGGCGGTTGCAGGCCCATGCTCTGTAAAACAGGCTGATCATCCGGTGATTAAATATATCGAGAAAGCGGGCCAGGGTATGGTCATTATGGTTCAGTTCACGGTCGCGGATATATTCAGTGATGTGCAGGGGCATGGGGCTCTGGGGTCCCAGCAGTCCCATAAATTTTACAAAAAGACGGTGTTTCGCGGTCTTGTTCCGGTGTTCAAACCGGTGGAGCGCCGCAGGTGCGAAGTCCAAAAAAGGTTCCTGGCAAAATTGAATGGGATCATCCGCCGAACGTACCGCGCATCCCAATCGCGGCTTGTCCGAAAACATGCATTCCACCCTTCGGGCGGCTTGAAAAAAACTGAGCCCGGCTGGATTCTCAAGGAACCCAAGGTCTACAGCGTCTGTTTGTTGCCCAATTTTACCGGCCATCGCATTATTTCTCCACGTTCCCGACTTTTTATTACAGTTTCCGTAAAAGAGTTAATGGAAACATATTTGGCTAAGAAAATGTTCATTACAGCCCCCAGAAGAAAGATACCGGTCCCTGTAAAAGCCAACTCATCAAATTCAATTGTAATTTCCAGCCCCCGAACAAAAGCCATCTGCCCCTGGCCGGTTACCCGACGGGTAATCGGCCGGCTGTTTACAGATAACACCCCTTCAATCTGTTTTCTAGCCTGAAGATCGCCGGCATCGCAGTACAGCCCGAGTAAATCCCGGATGGCGGCAGTTCCTTTTCCATCCGGCCCGTCCACCAATGAAAGATAATTCAGGTTTAAGTGATTGATCACCCGCCAGCTGATTTCGCCATGGACATTTGACAGGCGCGGCAGCGTAGGGCCTGACACACAACGCACAGATGTCACCGGTGAGCTGATGTCCAGATTAAAATCGGTGTCCCCCCGGCCGATACTCATCTGGATGGGAAGGTCCCGGTTGGTGCATAGCGTCTCAACAGCCAGCTGGCGCAAATCCGATTGGTATGGCGCAGCCGCTGCATCCACAATTGAGACAAAGACCTCACTCCCACCGTAGCTGCTACGCCGGCCGTGCTGCTTTTCCCGGCTCGACATCATTCGCGGCATTCGGTTCACGGTAAAGTATGCCCCCCCACCGTTGACATTGTCCGAATCCTTGGCCGAATAAAAGGGGGTAAACGTCTGCTTGTCATCGGCATGGACACCATATCCGGTCACGCCAAGCACTTGATACACCTCGAAGTCCATGGGATGGGTCCGGGCCGGCACCACGTGATATTCAGTGAACTTATCAGATAAATGAATGATGTCCGTGCGTTTTGGAAACAGGTTGATGACCGGTGAGCAATGCAGCAGAAAATTGCCGGCATCCACCCGGCCTTCAAGTTTCTGCACTTTATCATCAAACAAAATAATAACATCCATGTTCTCGTCATCACATTGCCTGATGCATTCCTTCAGTCCCGTCACCCGGAAAAACAGGAACCGCTCTGGAAACGCAAAGTATTCATGCAACAGTCGATAGCCCTGGAAAGACCTGGCCACCACGGGCAGGAGGGCTTGTGCGTCCTCAAACCCGACCGGGCAAATGTTTTCAACCGGCAACACAGACTGCCAGGTAGAATTTTTCTCCGCAGACTGCACCAACACGTTCCGGCTGTGTCCGAAAATTTGCTCATAAATCTGCATAGGCAATTCTTCGGACCCACGGATGAAAAAGGTCAGCTCATCCATGTTAAATTCAGAAAAAGGGAGACCCGGCGGCGATTTAAGACGGATTTGCAGCCCGGCCTTGACAAAAGGCATTGATTCCGGAGGGCGCAACCGTCCAATATCCTGGGCATAATACTGTGCGTGGATGATCTCCAGCGGCCAAAGCGTGACGGGATGCTTGGTCCGGTACTCACAGGCAGTACGGCTCTCTCCCCCGATCACTGATCGAAGCAGAGTGTTGCGGGGAATCTCAAACCCGTTTTCCAAACCGCTTTGGGCCGTATCAAAATCGAATTCCACAATGGCCATTGACGGGGTTGGCGACAAATAATAGGGATACACCGTTTCCAGAATCGATTGGGTAAACTGGGGAAACTCCGCATCCAACTTCAAATGTACCCGGGCGGCCAGAAAGGCAAATCCCTCCAGCAACCGTTCCACATAAGGATCTGCGCAGGCGAATTCGTCCAAGGACAACCTTGAGGCAATCTTGGGGAACTCCCGGGCAAACTCACCTGCAGTCCCCCTAAGGTGTCGAAGTTCCTTATTGTAGTATTCTAATAGCCTTCTATCCACACTATCCCCTGGTTAAGTTAACTTTGCCTGTTTCAAGGTCCAACTGGGTCCTGATAAATAGGGATTCCGGAATTGGCAGGGACCAAAGCTCCCCGCGGATCTCGAACCTCAGGGAACGGTTAGTCATCTCGTCTGGGTCCACCACCATATCAATGGAGATTGTGTTCGGCAGAATACGAGGCTCAAACCGCCGCAATGTTTCTATCAACTGATATTCTATTTCATCCGCGCTTAGACTGGACACCGTCATACCGGCCACAGTCCGGAAGCCAAAGTTCAAAACCGACGATGACAGCTCTGTGTATTGGTCGAATCCACCCAGTTCTTCATTGGCATAGGTGTTAAGCAGCCAGGCCACGTCCCGAAGCACGGCGTTGCGATATTGCTGTATGTTCATGACACGGTCTTTCCGGCTTTCCTTGCGCTTGCCGGGCTCATTATCGGTCAACCTGTCCAACAGGCATGGAAATAATTTATCCTTTGGTTTGATTTCCCCCATGGTGTCAACCCGATTCCTGTTGGCTGCCGGGATGGTCAAGGATCACCTCCCTGATTTCCAAGAGGGGGTACTCACCTTGATCTGTCGCCAGCATGCGTTGGCCAATACCGATAAAAAAGTCGTGCCCCAAATCCAGCCAATCTGTTTTGCGCCCCATTTGAAAGGCACTGTCCTCTTCGTTCTCCGACCCTGGATACCGGCTTGGGATCATCCCCATTGCCTGGCCCTGATTGGTCCATGTGAAGGTTGCCGGCACCCAGATCACATCACGGAGATTGACCGGTTCTTCAATTTGGATCCTTTGGATATGTTCAAAGGGAATCCAGTAATATTTCCCATTGACGATGGCCTCAAGGGTCGGTCCGAGCCGGACGTCTGCATCGGCAATCCATTCAAAGGCCTGCCCGTCGATTTGGCCCGAAACAATCGGGGACGCATCAAATGCCTTATCACGCATATCTGCCGCGGCCTTAAGTTCACCGGCGCAAATGAGTCCGGGCACCTGTATGAGCCATGCCATCCACTCCAAAGGCTCACCAAAAATTAAAGGAGACCGCCGGCCCTTAAATACACTGGCGCGTAACACCTCACAATTCAGTGCGTTACGGTAAACTTGAGCCATCAGGGCGACATCACTGTCCATTTCAGCCGCCACATTGAGCTGGGTCATGGCCCGATCCCACCGGCCAAGAACACCGAGCAGCTGAAAGATAAAGATTCGCAGTTCAACTTTCGACGGATCACTGCGGATCTGCTCAGTGAGCGCGCCCAAGGCCTTTTCCAAGTCACCGGCCTGGAGATATTCTCCGGCTTTATTGCCTTTGGCCATCATGCGCCACCTTTGGCCGACGGCAGCTTGGAGACCAGTCTCAAAGAAACGGTCAGGCCTTCCAACTGATAATGGGGGCGCAGAAAAAATTTGGCGCTATAGTATCCGGGGTTCCCTTCGATATCCTCCACCACGACCTCTGCAGCTGACAATGGATACCTGGACTTGACCTCCTCTGAAGCGGTTGCATCCGTGGTGACATATTTTGTTATCCAGTTGTTCAGCCACTTTTCCATATCTTCGCGTTCCGCAAATGAACCGATTTTGTCACGCACAATACACTTCAGATAATGGGCAAACCGGCAGGTGGCAAAAAGATATGGCAGTCTTGCGCCAAGGTTTGCGTTGGCAGTGGCATCGGGATCATCAAATTCAGCAGGTTTGTGCAGGGATTGCGCCCCCACGAACACCGCATAATCGGTATTTTTCCAGTGAGAAAGGGGAATTAACCCATTCTTGGCCAATTCCGCTTCCCTGCGGTCTGTAATGGCTATTTCCGTAGGGCATTTCATATCTACGCCGCCGTCGTCCGTCGGGAAGGTATGCGTGGGCAGGCCCTCCACCATCCCGCCGCTTTCTGCGCCACGGATACGCGAACACCAGCCGTACAGCTTAAAGGCCCGGTTAATGTTAACCCCCATGGCATAGGCGGAATTGGACCAGCAGTATTTTGAATGATCGGTGCCTCCGGTATCTTCTTCAAAATCAAATTCCTCCACGGGCTCGGTTTTGGCACCGTAGGGAAGGCGGGACAAAAACCTGGGCATGGTCAGCCCAAGGTATCTTGAATCCTGCGAATCCCTGAGGGAACGCCATGACGCATATTCCGCCGTTTGTAAAATTTTGGTCAAATCCCGCGGATCACCCAGTTCCTGCCATGTATCCATATTCAGCAATCCCGGATCGGCCGCGGAAATAAAAGGGGCGTGGGCGGCCGCGGCAATTTCAGCCATCCCTTTTAAAATCATGACATTTTGAGGGGTATGATCAAATGCGTAGTCTCCGATAAGGCAACCGTACGGCTCACCTCCAGGTGTACCATATTCGTTTTCATACAACTTTTTAAAAATCGGGCTCTGGTCCCAGGCCGTGCCTTTAAATTTTTTCAGGGTCTTGCCAAGATCTTTCTTGGAAATGTTCATCACCCTGATTTTAAGCATCTCATCGGTTTCGGTATTGTTGATCAGGTGAGATAATCCACGCCAAGTGCCCTCTATCTGCTGGAAATCCTGGTGATGCATAATCAAATTGATCTGCTCACTGAGCTTTTTATCGATTTCGGCAACAATGGCTTCAATGGTTCTGACCGCATCGTCTGAAATCAGGGTAGTTTGCTCCAGGGCCTGCATTGACAGTGTCTGTACTGCGGTTTCCACTGCCTCCCGGGCACGGTCCGTCTTGGGTTTGAATTCCTTTTGAAGGAGTTCCTCAAATTCATTCATCTCCATGGGTTGGGCGTCTGGCGATTGTGACGCAACATCCTGATCGAATTCTTCTGCCATAATCAACCCTCCCCTTCCGTGGTGTCTGCGTCGTCATCTGCCTTGGGTGCAGCGGACAATGCCTGCATGAGTGCTGGATCCTTTAACAGTTTGGCAACCAGTTCCTCAGCTCCCCCCTTACCATCCATATACGTAATCAAATTGGCCAGCTGGGTCCGGGCAGTGAGCAATTTATTCAAAGCATCTACCTTCCGTGCCACTGCGGCCGGTGAAAAATCATCCATACTCTCAAAAGTCAGTTCAACATTTAGATTGCCCTCGCCGGTCAAGGTATTGGGGACCTGAAATGCGACACGTGGTTTCGCTGATTTCATACGTTCGTCGAAATTGTCTACATCTATTTCCAAAAACTTTCGTTCCCCCACAGCGGGTAGATCCTCTTTCGGCGTTCCGGAGAGATCGGCCATCACTCCCATCACAAATGGCAGGTTAATAGTCTGTTCAGCGCCGTAAGTCTCCAGATCGTACTCAATTTGAACCCGTGGTGCTCTATTGCGTGCAATAAATTTCTGGCTGCTTGCTTTTCCCTTGGCCATAATTGTTCTCCCTTCCTTAATTTGGAATCAATCTTCCGGTTGATCCTCATCACCGCTGACCATTTTCACCTGGGACATGGCGTCTGGAGAAAGGTCTCGAATGATATCGACAAAACTCTTTCCGACCAGACGTTTGGCCCGTTTAATCAACAGGGGGATAGGGCTAGAAGGCTCATTCTGTGCGTAATACGCCACAATCATATCCAGCGCCTTCAGCACTTCCCGGCTCGACGTGATGCTGCCGGATAATTGACATCCCCGGGCGCCATTATCTTTTTTTGACTGATTTTCAGTATTCAATGGCGGCCCCTTTATTTTCGATCCATTCTCATCAAAATCGTTTTGCGCGGTTGCATCTGACAGTTTCGGCAAAGTATCATCCGATGTACCATATCCCCTTCGTTCCAGATACATTGCCGTCTTAGACCGCATTTGTTTTAACACATGATCCAGTCGGCTGAAACTAGGTGCGACGGAGGTTCCCACGTTGCTGACCAATGCCTGGTCCAACGCATTGAGATGCTCAAGGCATTCACCAATTGACTGATCAATGTTTTTTAATCTCCCGGAATCTGTTTGTTCAAAGGCCGCATCAATAAGCGGCAAAGACGGTGCGTGCCCCGCCACTGTCTCGCTGGACGATATTTCGCCGGACTGGATCAACATGTGGCGCAGGCTTACGTGGGGCAGACGCGGGTCGTCAGGCTCGCACAAAGGCACCGCCATCAATCGGGGGATAAACTCCATGGGATCATTCATTACAGTTATTGGCGGAGACAGGGAACCGATAATGTTCATTCGTTCAAGGGGATCATTGCCATCTTCGGGGTCCAATTGTGGAAATAAATGGTCCCAGTATTGCTCTACAAGACCTTTGAGTAGTGCCAAACCACTCCTAAAACCTGATATCCCCTCCAGGCGAAGCATTGCAGCGGACAAGTAAATTATCAGCCTGAGATCCAGGCTGCGCTTGAGAAGCTCAAGGCTCAATTGGCGAACTTTTTTCCAATCAGGCTCTACGGCTTCCTGAACGTGTTCCCCGACCTGGGTTTCGGCTTTTCCTTCAATAAGACGTTCAAGTTCTAGAAAATCGGCATCAAAAGAGATATCCTCGCCACAAGGAGCGTCGGAAGAAATGTCGGTCAGGAGTGTATTAAGGTCAAAATTGTTCACAACATACCTCACCTTTTATCTAAAATAATATCGTGATGAGTTTACTAGGGATATTGCGCCAATTGCCGTTTATTTATACTCGATGATCGAGTTGTAGTCAGGTCTAAAAATCTGATGCCGAGCATGCATTATTAGCAGTGCGAAGCTACAAGAAGCGTGACCTGAACTATATTGGCAATGATAGTCGTGTTGTATATTGTTGTCAACGAACTATTTAGTGCCTGACCGAAAACCGTAAATTTTCGCGATTACGGCGTTGGATCAAAACTTTAATCCTCAAAATACGCCATGTATTCCTCCGGTTAAAATTTTGATACGTCTTGTACTCGCAAAAAATTTCCAGGTTGTTGTTCAGGCACTATTTTGGTTCTCTGCTGAAAATGCTTTTCAGTAAAGACTTACGCTTCTTTTTTGGCGCCTCTTCCTTGGTTTCAGTTTCCATAGAATCAGATGCGATAGGCTCAATGTCCGCTGTCGTATTTATTTCAGCCATACGCCCGCCTGTCATAAATTGAAATGCAGGGCCATCAGGGGTAAAAGCGATCGTATCTTCAGGCGCAATAGGCGAAATGGATGTAACCGGCCGGCCATTTACCCTGAGCATATCACGCCCGGAAAGGTCTTTTACCATGTACTGACCACCGATAAATGCAAACTGGACATGCTTTGGTGCCAATGATGGATGGGACAATGTTAAATCACATGAGGCGTCGGTTCCAATGGTTACGGGAAGCTCACTGAAGGACTGAAGGATGGCGCCATATTGAATAACCAGGGGCGCTTTAACGCGTTGAATCTGACGTGACGGTACAGGATCCGGCGTCGGTGGAACGGGAGGGGGTACGGGCTCAGACAGGGGAACGGGGTCGGCAGGAGATACAACAGGTGTGGCAGGGATTTCAGAATCAGGAACCGTATTGTCCACAACAGGGTCTGGCGAAGGAGGTGGAGCAGGCGTTGCTGTGGGTATAAAAGGCGGGGCGGTGTGGATTTCAATTGATTCTCCAACCTGGGTCAGGAAACTAATTTTGGGACCGCCCTGGGTTAAAGTAATTACATCACCGTTTTTAAGAAAGGCATCGCTGACCCTGTCTTTGTTAAGATAGGTTCCATTGATGCTGGAATCAATTATTTTAAACCGGTTTCCTTCCCTGATAATCCTTGCATGCCGCCTGGACAGCACCACAAGGTCCTTTGGGAAAATGAGATCACAGGAGGGATGACGGCCGATGGAAATCTCCGGACCGGAAAATTCCTGTATTGTCCCCTTTAACGGGCCATGAATGTGAACCAATTTAACAATGATGGACGCAGAAGGTTTCATTGGGTCGCACTTTCTTTTATTTCAATCCATCTTTTATACATTAGACCCAAAAGATTCAAGGCTTGTTTGATTTGATATTACTCCGTTTAATGCTTTCCAGTCTTTCATAAAGGGTCCGGGCTTTTTTCAGGTTGGACTGGACATCTTTATATTCGGGATCAATATCTTCAACCTGTTCCCATTCGTTTATGGCCTGTTCAAGCTGCTCTTTGCCAAAATAATGGATACCAAGGTTGTAGTGCTTTTCTTTGAAGGTATCTTCACATGTTTTAATGTAGGTGCGGCATTGATCACAGGCATCATTATACTGCACCGCCGATGAAAAGCTCTGTCTGGCTTCAAGATACTGTTCTTTATTAAACTGGATCAGTCCCTGCTGAAAATAGCTTTCAAACAGATTGGTACCAATCCGGCGGTTGTCCGGATCCGCAGCTTCTGCTTTTTTGAAAAGCGGGATGGCCTGACCATATTTTTTCTGTTGAAAAAAGGCCATGGCCTTGTCATAGTCGATATTTGTTTCAACAGGCGGAACCGGTGTACTTTCTTCAACAGGGACAGATTCCGGTTCTTCCGGCTCTTCCGGGCTTACGGGAATTTCAGTTGCATCAGATGGTTCGGGTACATCAGATGGTTCAGGCGTCTTGGCGGTATCATCCGGTATTTCAAGTATCTCAGGAGTATCAGGCTCCTGGGGCGGCTCTGCGGGTTTCGCAGGCTCGACGACTTCGGGTTGCAACAAATCTGTTTTCTTTTCAAGCATGCCCTTCCTATCTTTTATATAGAGATCATGCTTTTCTTTGAGATCTTTAACGGTTAACCCGTAGAGGGCCGGAATTTTGAGTCTTTCCCCAACACGAACCCGGGTGACATCGGCCATATTGTTGAATTTTCCAATAATGGGATAATATTTCAGATCTCCGTAATAAATTTGACTCAACTTGGAAACACTTTGCCCTTTACGCAGTGTGTGTAGAATATAGTTGTCTGAATCCAGGGACACCCCACCGGGAGTTAGTTTCTCTTTGGCCTCAGTATAATCCGGCCAGTTTTGAAGCGCACTTAAATATTGCTTTCTTGCCAAATCATACCGGCCCTGTTCATCAAAGGCCAAGCCTTTTTCATAGTGTTGCCGGGCTATTTTGTAAAGAGCGGCTTCCACCTTTTTCTTGTGGTTTAAAGCAGATCGATTATTCGCGTCCACTGTCAATGCCAGCTCATATTGCTCCAGCGCACTTTGAAGCCGGCCCTGATCTTCATATGATTTACCCTTCATAATATATTGTTCGGTCAGGGTGGGTTCTTCGGTTTTTTTTGCCGCCTGCTGGGCTACGCAGCTTGACAAAAGACACAGTGACAACAGCAATGCAAATAATTTTTTTTTTGTATTCATTGTATTCACTTTAAAGACAGTTCGGTAAATGTATGTAATCTGGTTTTAAAGGTCTTAATATCTTTGTTTAATATCATATCCCTTTTCAATGCAAGGGGATTTGAAAAAAAGGGGTTGCCGCCCCGGTCCACAGTGACTGCCATTTCATAACCGGCCTTCCTTGAAAGCGCCATCACATGTTTATTATATCGCCCATAAGGAAAGGAAAAAATAATGGTGTTTTGGTTCAGTTTACGGTCTATAGTCTGCTTTGAAAGGACAATCTCCTTGTAAAGCCTTTTTTGATACTCTTCATTGGTCTCTTCTTCCAATTTCCGGCTTAAATCGCTGTGGGATGTTGAATGGGACCCAATATAAAATCCGTCTGCTTTAAGCCGGCGAAGATCCTGCCATGTCAGCGCCTTATCAGACACACCGATATAGTCCGTGTAAATAAAAAAAATAGCGGAAAAACCAAATTCCAAAAGGATGGGGGCTGCTGTTTTCAACCCTGATTTATACCCGTCGTCAATGGTTACCATGACTGATTTTTTAGGAATCTGCCGCCTGAATCTTAAAAAATCCAGGAGCATATCAGGTGAAATTGTCCTGAACCCATTATCCTTAAGAAAGGTCAGGTGCTGCCTGAAAATATCGGGAGGTGTATTTAAGGGCGATGGGTCATTGGGAAGAAATTTATGGTAACACAGAATGGGAACCCCCTGGTATCCGTTGGCAAACAAACCGCCTTTGTTCTTTTCTTTCAGCGGAATCGTTATAAAAGCGGCGCTGCCCGGACTATGCGGATCATGGGCATCCTCTATCCGCCATATTTCCCTTTCACTGCCATAATACTGCCTGGCCAGATCCTTTAAATCAACACCCTGGTCTCTGGGATACAATACATATTTTTTTGACTGATACACCAAGGAGGTTGGATCCTGGATAGGCTGAAGGGTTAAGGCACAGGATGCAAAAAAAAATGAACCCATGAAAACCAATAAAACAGATATGAGGCCGGTCCGCTTTAATTGTATCAAAATCGCCCCTGTTTTTTACAAAATGAATAAGATATTTTTTTAACATCTATTATTATCCTAATTACCCTAGTTTTGATGCTTATTCAAATCAATTAAACAATTTGTAATCACGAAAAATATTTTGGGATCTATAATGGCTTTTTTAAGTATTTTCGTGACTTGACAGTTCTTCTTTTTTTATTGTAGTAGATCAGGGTAAAGTATCGTTTGCACAAACAATGTATTTTATACGAAAATACTATTTTTTCCAGGCCTTTTATCATAAACTTTTCAAGTTCCGGAAAGGATAAACAAAGAAAGGTTTTTATGCAAATATACAAAAAAAACAGGTTTACCCTTAAAAAATTTTTGATCAGCATATCCATTTGGTTTATTGTCTGCCTTCTCATTTATATTATCGGACATGCCGTAGAACATAATAAAGAAAATAAACTTATAAAATCCGGGATTGCCGTATGCAAAGATATCTCGAGTCAGTCCGGACTGCCTTTACTTGAAAGAGAATTTGACCATTTAAGCACCCTTATTGAACAGACAACGAAAAAACCAGGCGTTGTTTTTGCTTCCATCATAGACCATAAAAACAAAATCATTGCGTATTCCGACCAAAACCAATTTTTTACGTTGCACAGGAAATATGCACAGCAGGAAGACAGTATTAAATACTGGCGGGTAATCAATCTTGAAACCCATAATGTCATGAATTTTTTAACGCCTATCACCTTTTCCGACACAAGGGTCGGAGAGGTGTTCATCTCTCTTGCCTCACAGAATTTTGACCAGTTTTACCGAATTGTTATGCTCTTTGCGGTATTAAGCTTTCTTTGCATTCTTTTATTTTTCGGAACGGCAAATTACCAGAATGCATTGATATGGATTCGAAAAAAGGGGATGCCGGCAAATAATATAATAGAGACCACAGCAGACGAAGCCGATGATGCGGCCCTGTTTACCTGTCCCCTTTGCCGAACAGCAACGCCTTTTTCAGACCAGACCTGTGATGGTAGCATAGAGTCATTAACCGTTCTTACCCGATATGGTGACTTTAAAGATACCATTATGTTATATGATCTGAATAAATTTAAAGAATTAGGCTGGATTAAACAGCGTATCATCACCAAGTGCGCTAAAATCATTTCTGCTGTTTCCGATTAACAGGTTGAGACTGCCCGGGTCTTTATATCCAAAGGGCGTCGATTAAGAGAAAGAATCCGGTTAATCACCGGACTTTTTTACATAACACGATGTAATAACCGGAGAATCCACATGCTGTCCAACAAAAACAAAGAATCTGAATCCGGCACCCTGTCCAGGTTACTCGAATCAAACCTATATTCAAGTCTGTCAAGAGTTGCCAGGGGGAATCAATTCTTAAACCGCAACCGCAAACCCTTAATTATATATGCCATTATATTTATTGGTATAGGTATCTTATGTCATATTTTATTAAAAAACGCCCAGGATGCAAGCCGGCATGAAATTTATGATTCAGGGGTGTTGTCTGCAGAAACAATAGCTGAAAAAGTGACGGCACCGTTGCTGGCAAACGATGTGCTTACACTGAATGTGGCAGTGGGAGAGCTGGAAAAAAAACATCGCCCGGTTTTTGTTGCCATTCTTGACCATGACGATAAAATTATAGCCCACAGTGACCCGGATGAAATCGGCAAGGGATATACGGAACCTGCTAATAAAATATTAATCCGTACTGACAAGGCGGTATCCATTGACCACATGACCATAAAGGGAAAAAGCATTATCTGTTTTTCCAAAGTGCTTGTTTTTTCAACTGTCCCCATTGGAAAGATTCTTTTTGGCATTGATGCGGAACAGCTGGATCAGACCATTGCAGGATATGGGCGGCTTATATTCATTATCTGGGGGATATGTGCCGTTTGTTTTATTGCAGCTGTTTTTTTTACAGATATACACCTTAAAAGCAAGCGGCAAAAAGCACTTGAAGAAATTGAAAAGACGCGTAAAGTCGGGCCATATCTGCTCACCAAAAAATTTGCCCAGGGCGGCATGGCCGAACTTTATCTTGCCAAATATATAAAAGACGGCGGCTTCAGGCGAACCGTAGCCGTAAAGAAAATTCTGCCCCATTTAACGGAAAATCAGGATTTTGTGGATATGTTCATCCGGGAGGCCCGATTGGCTGCACTTCTCCAGCATCCCAATATTGTCCAGATCTATGATTTAATTAACCTTCACAACACCCATTTTATGGCCATGGAATATGTCCCTGGGAAAAATCTTGCCGAAGTTCTTGCCCATGAAAAAAAAGGTCTGCCTGTGGGCATGGCCACATTCATCATTCAGAAACTCAGCCTTGGCCTTTATTATTCGCATACAAAAACCAGTGACGATACCGGGGAACCCTTGAATATTGTTCACAGGGACATCAGCACCCAGAACATGCTGATTTCATTTAAAGGGGAAGTCAAGATAAGCGATTTCGGTATTTCCAAAGCCCGGTCTGAGCCCAGCCTTACCAAGGCAGGTGTGATAAAGGGAAAATTATCATATCTGTCACCTGAACAGGCCTTGGGAAAAGAGGCAGACCATCAGTCAGACCTCTATGCCCTGGGGATTATCTTTTACGAAATATTGTCAGGAAAGCGCCTGTATAAATTTGAAAACGAGCTTGAAGCGTTGAGTAATCTACCTAAAATAATTATCCCCCCTATTAACACGGTTCGAACGGACATTCCCGATGAACTCAACCACATTGTCATGAAATGCCTGGAAAAAGATCCTCGACAGCGTTACGATTCGGGCAAGGAAATTTATGATGATCTGGCACAATTCAGAAAAAACCAGAACATCTCGTTTGACGAAACCAACTTGATTGATTTCATGACAAAGAACTTTAAATAAAATAACAAAGAGATTTAACTAAAATGGCAAATTACAGCTTTGTTGGAAAAACCGACCGGGGTCTGAAACGTAAAAATAATGAAGATGCCGTTCTGGTCAATGAACAAAACGGATTCGGCCTTGTGGCTGACGGCATAGGCGGCTCTATAGGCGGCGACGTGGCCAGCCGCATATTTGCAGATACGGCCAGGGACGTGTTCGCCAAAGCATTCGCCCTGAATGAATCCACATATACCAGCATCCAGCGTGTATTCTTAAATGCCAATGAATCTATTCTGGACTATGCCGATAGACACCCCGATTGTGAAGGCATGGGGTGTACAGCTGAATTGTTTGCCATTGAAGATAATCGTTATGTGCTTGGCCATATTGGTGACAGCCGTACATACAGGATGAGAAACAATAAATTAAAACAACTGACCAAAGACCACTCCCTGGTTCAGGAGCAGCTTGACCAGAATCTGATCAAACCCGAGGATGTTAGCAACCATGCCTTGAAAAATGTAATTTTAAGAGCCGTTGGCATTAAAAAAGATCCAACCGTTGATATAATACGAGGCAACCTGTTTTCCGGCGATATTTTTCTGCTCTGTTCCGACGGTCTAAGCGACCTAGTGGACGTAGAAACAATGGAACAGCATCTTCTTTCAACCTTGCCCCTAAAACAAAAGGCCGATTTACTGATCCAGGAAGCCAACAATAGGGGCGGCAAAGATAATATCTCTGTTGTTCTGGTGCAAATCAGTTGATAGTCATGGACCTTACACAAACCCCTTTTCACTAATCAGCAGTAAAATCTGCTGAACCGCCTCATCCGGGGTCAGATTGGAGGTGTCAATGGACAGCTCCGGGTTTGAAGGTTCCTCATATGGGTCATCCACCCCGGTAAAGCCTTTAAGCAGTCCTGCCTTGGCTTTGGCATACATGCCTTTGCGGTCCCTTTTTTCGCACACGCTGATGGGGGTGGCCACATGGATTTCAAAAAATCCGCCATGGGCTTCGATGGATGTACGTATTTTTGACCGTGTACGCTCATAAGGGGCGATAGGGGCGCAGATGGCAACACCCCTGTTCTTGGTGATCTCAGAGGCCACAAACCCAATACGCCGGACATTAATATCACGGTGTTCCTTGGAAAAATTAAGCTCTGAAGACAGATTGCGCCGGACAATATCGCCGTCTAAAAGGGTTACAGGCCGGGTGCCGATTTCCATAAATTTTGAATACAACACCTTGGCAATGGTGGATTTTCCCGCCCCGGAAAGCCCTGTGAGAAAGACGGTAAAGCCCTGACTGACAGGGGACGGATAGGAACGCCGCAATTCTTTGATCACTTCCGGGAAACTGGCCCATTCCGGTATATGTTTGCCCTTTCGAACCCGGTCACGAATATGGTCATTGGTAAAAGAGAGGGTTTCCTGACCGTCCTTGACCTCGCTGGCCAGCTTAAATTCATCCTCAAAGGGCAGATAGACCATCTCTTCAAAAAATACAGGCTCAATACCGATCTCTTTGCCGGCCTCCTGGGCCAGCTCCCTGACCTGGGGGGTATCGTAGAACGGATTGCCGCAGCTGTCTTTTCCCGGAGTTGCATGGTTATGCCCGATGACAAAATGGGTACATCCAAAATTTTTCCCGATGATCATGTGAAGCACCGCATCCCTTGGACCTGCCAGCCGGGTGGATAAAGGCAGCAGATTAAGCATATAAGTGTCCGGGGGATAGTGGGTTGCCACCTTTTGATAACAACGCATCCGGGTATAATGATCAAAATCGCCGGGTCTGGGGATGCCTGCAATGGGCAGCATCAACAGGTTTGCCTTTGCCTTTTTCATGGCCTGGATGGTTAGCTCGAACTGGGGACGGTGAATGGGCTGCCGGGTCTGAAACCCCACAACCCGATTCCATCCCAGCTTACAAAACTGTTGCCGAACCTCTGGAGGCGTGTTGCGGATCTGTTTAAAATCAGAATGGATAGGCAGGTTCAACGCTTCAATACTGCCGCCAACGTAGTATCTATCGCGTCCGCCATGAAGCCGGGCCACCTCATCATGGGTCATATCTGTAGTGCCGTAAACAGCCATGGCCTCTTTTTCCCGGTCCGCCTGCCAGATGTCCTCAATGGCCATGATACCTAAGGGAAATCCTTCAGGGTCACGAAGCACAGCGGACTGTCCGGCCTCAAACCTGTCTGAAAGATCCCGGGAAACATCAAGACAGATGGGTACGGGCCAAATTTCACCAGAAGGCAGGCGCATGCGGTCCAGAACACTTTCATACGCCTCCTGGGTCATAAATCCTTTCAGCGGACTGAACACACCTGTGGTCAATAATTCAAAATCACAAATCTGACGCAGATTCAATGTAATATCCGGTAAAGATGACAATAACTGTTTAAGTGATATATGACGTTCCTGATCCACCAGAAGATTGACAAGAGATGTGTCTTGGGGCATGTAACTATCCTTTAAATATTAATCGTCTTCATTTTTTTGTGAAAAAACCGAATCACCCATCGAAATCTTTCATGCTTGCCTATCCTCGGCAAACTCAGTACATATAGAGCAAAATCAGCCGGACTGTCAAGATGAAGAGACTCTTAAACAGAAAAGACCGGAAAACCTCTCAGGCTTACCGGCCTTTCCAACGATGGGATTGGTTCTAACGTCGGCCGCTGTAGGGGCAGGCCACCGTGCCTGCCCTAACGAGGGCAATCACAGAGGGATGGCCCCTACGAAAAATGGCCTAGAATAGAATCAAGCCCCCAACGATCCGTCAGTGGGTGTTATTATTGCATCAACACCTTATGACTGTTGATCAAGGTGTCCACAACTTCAGGATGTGACAGGGTGGATATATCGCCAAGCTGATCATACTCATCCGTTGCAATCTTTCTTAAAATACGCCTCATGATCTTGCCGGACCGAGTCTTGGGCAGATCCGAGGCAAAGTTGATGATGTCCGGCGTGGCAATGGGCCCGATTTCTTTTCTCACATGTTGTTTCAGGGCAGCGATCAATTCATCGGACGTGGATACGCCGATATTCAGGGTAACAAACGCATAAATCCCCTGCCCTTTGATGTCATGGGGAAACCCGATGACTGCGGCCTCGGCCACATCAGTATGACTACCCAGAGCGGCTTCCACTTCTGCTGTACTCATACGGTGTCCGGACACGTTGATAACGTCATCCACACGGCCTGTAATCCAAATATAGCCATCCTCATCCCTGCGACAGCCGTCTCCTGCAAAATAATATCCGTCAAACATTTGAAAATAGGTCATTTCAAACCGGTCATGGTTGTTATAAACCGTGCGCGCCTGACCGGGCCAGGGCTCCCTGATCGCAAGGATTCCCTCGCAGGCCCCTGACATCTCTTTTCCGTCTTCACTAAGCACCACAGGCTGCACGGAGAAAAACGGCAGGGTGGCGGAGCCGGGCTTCTGGTCAATGGCATAGGGCAAAGCAGAAATCATGATGCCGCCGGTCTCTGTCTGCCACCAGGTATCTACAATGGGGCACTGCCCCTTTCCCACATGTTTATGGTACCACTGCCACGCCTCGGGGTTGATGGGCTCACCCACGGATCCCAAAACCCGCAGTGAGGAAAGGTCATATTGTGTCACCCATTCCTCCCCCTGGGCCATGAGCGATCGAATGGCCGTGGGGGCGGTGTAAAACTGGTTGACTTTCCATTTGTCAACAGTGGCCCAGAACCTGCCGGGATCCGGATAGGTGGGTACGCCTTCAAATATAATGGATGTGGCACCCTGGGAAAGCGGACCGTAAACAATATAGGAATGGCCCGTAACCCAGCCGATATCTGCCGTGCACCAGTAAACATCGCCTTCCTGGTAATCAAATACATATTTAAAGGTGGTCCCGGTATACACCATATATCCGCCGACATTGTGCTGAACCCCCTTGGGGGTGCCTGTGGAGCCTGATGTATAAAGAATAAACAGCGGATCTTCGGCATCCATCCATTCCACGGGGCACTCAGCACTCTGGGCCTGGGCAGCCTCGTGCCACCATACATCCCGATTCTCTACCATATTCACGTCGGAACCGGTTCGATTGACCACAAAACAGGTGCCGACAGTGTGTCCCAGCTCTTCGCACATTTCAAGGGCCTGGTCCGCATTGCCTTTGAGGGGAATGGACTTGGGTCCGCGCATGACACCATCCGATGTCACCAGAATCTTGCAATGGGAATCCATGATTCTGTTAGCCAGGGCCTCGGAAGAAAAGCCCCCGAATACAATGGAATGGATGGCCCCAATTCTGGCACAGGCCATCATGGTTATGGCCAGTTCGGGAATCATCGGCAGGTATATGGCCACACGATCGCCTTTGCCCACCCCGCTTTCTTTCAGGGCATTGGCAAAGCGGCATACTTTTTCATGAAGCTCACGGTAAGTGATTACCATATCCTCATCCGGACTGTTTCCCTCCCAAATCAAAGCGGCTTGGTCGCCCCGGGTATCCAGATGACGATCCAAACAGTTATATGTAATATTGGTCTTGGCATTTTTAAACCATTCAATGAACACCGGCCCCTTGGACATGCTGTAGTTAAAATCCCGGACCTTGTCCCATTTTTTTTCCCAGTAAAATGTTTCTGCAATTTCACCCCAGAACCCATCAGGATCTTCCACGGATTTTTTGTACATGGCCTTATACTCGTCCATGGATTTAATCCAGGCGTTTTCACGAAATTTATCCGGCGCATGAAAAATATTCTCGTTCATATCAAAACTCTCCTTTTCTTATAATGTAGCTATAATTTATTTTTAATCATTTTATCATCTACAATAAGAGCAAACTTTGTACCGGAGACGAACTTAAAATATAACAAACTGATAACAATAGAAATATTAAGAAAAACAGATTTTATTCAACCAAAGACGAGTTACAATAAAAGTTGTTAAATCTTTTCAAATAAAACCATAAAAATATTTAATATCAAATATATAGATCAAATTACAACAAATATTGTAGATACAATTAAGTTGTAGTCGACCCGGCTCATCCCTCTTCGCGTAATTTTTGCAGGCGCTTGCTGAGCGCCTGCTGGGAAATACCCAGAATCTTGGCTGCAGCAGACTGATTCCCCCCTGTATGGGCCATGGCTTTTTCCACCAGCGCATTAGCGGCTTGCTTTAACGTCGGAAGTCCCGGATCTGGGGACATAGAGGGCCCTGGCCCATGATCGGCATGGGTGACAATATTAAACAAATCAGCCGAGATGTCCCCGCCCTGGTATATGGACATAGCATCGTAAACCATGGATTTTAACTCCCTGATATTTCCTTTGAATGGATATGTTTCCATGGTTTCAATAAGACTTTTCGGAATATCAGGCACGGGTTTGTCCAGTTCGTCGGCAGCCTGGCAGATAAACCGGTCCAAAAGCAGGGGGATATCTAAAAGGCGTTCCCGCAGCGGCGGTATGGTCAAGGTATGTGTGGAAAGGCGGTAAATCAGATCCTTCCTGAATTTACCCTGCTTTTCAAGTGCCCACAGATCCTGGTTCGTGGAAGCAATGATCCGGGTATCCGAATGCCGGGTAATATCCGACCCCAATGCCAGATAATCGCCTTCCTGGAGCAGCCTGAGCAGCTTGACCTGGGAGGACAATGGCAGATCCCCGATCTCATCCAGCATCAAAGTGCCCCCGGAAGCTTTAAGAATCAACCCGGGCCGGGCGTTCCGGGCGCTGGTGAACGCGCCGGGCACATGGCCGAACAACGTGTCTGAAAACATATTATCATCAAGTCCCGCCACATTGACCTTAACCAACTTTCCCTTACGGCCGCTTAAGTTATGAATGCACTGGCTAATCAATTCCTTGCCCACCCCCGTTTCCCCAAAGATCAGCACCGGCTGGGGAGACGGTGCCACAGCTTCAACATAATGAAAAATGGCATGCATCTGACTGTCCTGGGTAATGATGGCGCTGAAGGCTGAAGGTTTTTTTATCTGGGCAAATAACTCCTGGTGTAAAGGCTTTGAAAGCTGCCCCGGGGCCTGCCCACCATCAAGAGCCTGTTTCACCGACTTGACCAGACGATCCGGATCAACGGGTTTAAGGATATAATCCATGGCGCCAATCTTCATACACCGCACAGCCGTATCCACCTCAATATTACTTGTAAGTACAATCACAGGTATTCTTGGCCAGGTTTTGCGGATACTTTTCAACAGGTGGTTGCCGCTGATATGAGGCATATTCAAATCCAGAAGGACCAGTCCGGGAATCCTGCGCTCCATGGTCCTGATCACATCCCTTGAATCCTGGATGGCAGTGATGTTGTCAAAACCGGCCTTTCGCAAAATTGTTTCTACTTCAACAAGGATCTTTGGATTGTCGTCCACCAATAATATGGGATTATCCGGATTTGGGGAATTCAAAACGTTTAAAACCTCCTTCTTACCATCCATTAAAAATTTTTTAAGCATGGGAAGAATGAACATAAAAATAGCTGTGACAAACAAGACACAAGCCAATCTCCCTGAATTTAGGCCACCCTGCTTTTATCCTGAAAAAAGAATCACATGTCAACTGCTGTTCAAAAAATCCGATCAAAATCAACACAAAAATGTAAATTTTTTTCCAATTACTCCGATAATAACACTAAGGAGGATTCTAAAAATATATACAAACGTAGCCACATACCGCGACACCCTTGATCTTCATCACTTTTTTAACGATCTTAAATTATAATGGTACGCAACTTGCTTTTTATAATTTCAAGATTGAACACACAAATCAAGGATTTATTCAAAATAAGGATTTATAAAAATGGATAGCAACAAAAAAATATTTGAAGTAAAAAAGACATTCGGACTTAGTGTACTGCTCAAACTAACCCGTAAAACCATAGACGGAATAGTGATCAGCGAAATGGACGGAAAATACCGATCTAATCTTAACTTAGACGAAATGAACCGGGCCGTCACCCGTACCATGGCTTCCCATAATATCCAGTTGAAAATCGGATAGTTTCTGCCGGGTACAGGGCAACCCCATGGAATTTACCTGCAGTTTAGTGTTAATTTTGAATGACGCCTGCAAATTATAACGTATTGCTCTTGCTCTTAATCCTGCCCTTGCTCGAATTATTATTTTGAGCACGAGCAAGATTAACAGCAAGATGGCGTACCGAATTTTAAGAAGGCAAGCTATTTAACTTAATTGTAGATTAGCCGTTTTTTTACATGCCATTGCTCTACTGGGCCGGCTGTATCTTCCCGGCAACATGTGTTATGTAAAGGACACCGGAAAAGCCTGATGCTTTCCCGGTGTTTTTTTATTTCAAAAAAAAACAATTAAGATAAAATTAATACAAAATTGTATAACATATCACACACTGGTTAATACAAAAATGACAAAAATAGCAATGGTAGGATTAGGCGGTGCCATGGGGGCCATGTGCCGTTTTCTGGTATATGAAGGGTATATCAATACCGTAAAAAATACATCACTTCCTTTAGGGACTATCACCGTCAATGTTTTAGGATGCTTTATCATAGGACTTTTAAGCGGTATTGCCGATACACGGCAAATCTTTACCCCGGAGGTCAGACTGCTCATTTTTACCGGCTTTTTAGGCGGATTCACCACGTTTTCCACCTTTGGATTTGAATTGTTTTTATATATGCGCAACGGACAGATCGGTCTGGCCGTTCTAAACGGGCTTATCCAGTTAAGCGCCGGACTGATTTTTGTGTGGGCCGGATTCGAGTTGTCAAAAGCCTTTTAAAAAAAACATTACATCTTTGTAACCCACCTATCTGAACCACATAGACCACAGCATCATACCACGTTTATGATATCAGCCTTTGCAACATCCAGCCCCATAAATAAAACCCGGGCCGTCCAACTAAAAAGCTGGACGGCCCGGGAAGGAAAAGAAAAGAAGAAAGTGTGCTGAATTAAGATGGCTATTTGTTCCGGCTGGTTAAACACGCCACATCCAACATGTTTTCTTTTTTATCATCTGAATCTAACCTTGATATGACCCGAACATGACCGTTTGGTAATAGTGTTTGAACGAAAAGTCACCCATCTGCGGCGTTACAGGGGATCAGGCAACTACAAGGTCCTTGCAGATGGTTGCAATTTCAAATTCTTCATCCGTGGGGACGACCCAGACTTCCACAGCACTGTCATCAGTGGAGATACGGCCGGATTTACCCCTTAAACCAGCGTTAACCTCTTGATCCACTATAATGCCGAGATGTTCAAGCCCTTCCAGGCATTTACCCCGGACTTTCGCGTCGTTTTCCCCGATGCCGGCGGTAAAGGCAATGGCATCCAGGCGACCAAGCACTGCATAGTAAGCCCCGATATATTTTTTAATACCGTGGCACAGCATCTCAAAGGCGAGCCTGGCATTGTCATCACCCAAGGCCATGGCTTTGTGAATATCCCGCATATCATTCATACCGCAGATACCGGTAAGACCGCTTTCCCGGTCAAGAACGGTCTGAATTTGTGCAGCACTTTTCCCGGTACAAAAGGTAAGATAGGCAGGCAGGGAAGGATCAATGTCACCGCACCGGGTCCCCATGATCAGCCCGGAAGTGGGCGTCATGCCCATGGAGGTTTCCCGGCACACGCCGCCTTTGACAGCGGTTATGGAAGAACCATTCCCCAGGTGGCAGACAATATTGCTCAGTTCATCTAAAGGTTTTCCCATGAGACCGGCAAGCGTTTTAGTGACATAGGCGTGGGAGGCGCCATGGAATCCGTACCGTCTGACTTTATATTTAGTGTAATAAGCGTTGGGCAAGGCATACCGGTACACATAATCAGGCAGACGGCTTGCAAACAGCGTGTCAAACACGGCAACTGAAGGCACGCCGGGGAAATGCGCCATGGCCGCTTCAATACCGGCCAGGTTGGCCGGGTTATGCAAGGGTGCCAGCAAAATGTTCTCGCGGATGCCCTCAATGGCCTTGGCATCCACAATGCAATTTTCCTTGAAAATTTCACCCCCCTGGGCCACCCGATGCCCAATGGCGGCAAGCTCTTCTGCAGATTTAACAAGCGGATCATCACCCGCCATAAGTAAAGCGGCCACCTTTTCGATGGCCTGGGTGTGATCCTCAAAATATTCAAACATTTCGATTTTTTCACCGGGTTCCGGGTCATGGTACAGGGTATGGGTCAGACTGCTCTCCGGACTGCCGATTCGCTCCACCAGGCCCGCACATATTGCCCTGGGGCCCGCCAAATCAAACAATTTATACTTCAGGGAGGAACTTCCTGAATTAATGACAAGTACTTTCATTTTTTCAACTTCCGCTTAATTAAATTAACGCCCTTCGGGCGGGCTGTTAGCCGTCAACTAAAGCTTCCAGCTTAAAAGATCTCGGAAAAAGAATCTAATTTTATCGCAGACCGGAATCAATTTTCAAGTCTTCTTTCGGTTAACCAGCAATTCTAAATTTGGCATTAAATCGTTTCCGATGATAGTCATGGTACACTTTTTTGTACGGTGCCAATGCCGCAACAAGGCAGACTGCCCCAATTTTGACATTCAATATTTAAAATATTGGTAAGAAAACCAGCGAAATAATCTCAATTCAGCGCAACTATCCCATCCCAAAAATATCTGGAAGGCAAATTTTGTTACAATTCAGGGAAGCAAAACGAATCAATGTCAACTCGTATCAGGTGGTTCCAATTCAAGCCCACGTATCATGAAGTCTAAAAGTGCCTCCCAGTTGTCGAAGTATAAATACCGGGTGAGTGCCCGGAGATCATCAAAAAAAGTTTGCCTTGCCGGAAGGTTATCTCGAACCAATTTATACTTTTTATCGACCTGTTCCAGAAGGGTGTGAAAAAGAAAAGCCAGGAGATTAAACGTCACCAGAAATGAGGATAGATGCTTATTTCCATGTCCAAAGTTATGGCCTAAATGGTAGCCTCTGTTTTTCAGAACATTATTATTCTCATTCTCTACTTTCCAGCGAGCCCTGCCATTGGCCACAATTTCTTCTACATTTCCTTTGTGGATCTTAAAATTTGTTGCCAAGGCATTTTTATAGATGATTTGCCCATCTGACAGCGTTGTTGTAAGTTCACACCAGTTGACATGCAATGCATTTTCGGCATCTTTCAATGGGACGTTGTTAACAAAACGATAGGTGTCAACCTCATGTCGTTTTCCGGTCCATCGTTTAACTCTAAGAGTGTCGATATCGCTTGAATCCAGCCCCTCTATCCATTGGTACAAGGTCTTATGCGAATCTGGCTTGCAGACCAAAATAAAATCAAAATGGTGTTCAAGCATTAATTCGCATAAGGGCTGTTTGCAATACAGATCATCTCCTAAAATGGTAAAACCAAATTTGCTATACTCTTGGGAATGATGGCGTATCCAACGTTTTGCAGCAGCGTTCTCACAATCTTGTTTTTTATGCCCATCCTGCGGTGTTATAAATTCCGGCTGTAGTGCTATGACATTATTGTTACCAGGGGCAACAATTACAGGTGTAATAGCAGAATAAGAGTATGTGGTGGTTCCGTTCCGATGCTTCTTTTTATTACAGTTTTCACAATGAATAGACTTTGAGGAAAAATACTGAACACCATCAAGGGCCAATAATAAGTTCCCGTTGTATGAACGATATGAATCAAGATACCCCATATCATTAAGGCCATGAAAGATGTAAGAGAATACAGGGAAAATATACGTCGGAGAAATTGGGTCTAATATATTTTTGATCTGATTATCACTGGGGATATTCAATACACCGAACAAAGATTGAGCGTTATTTTTTCCTTTATTTTGCTGCATTGATTTTTGGAACGCTAAGAATGAAGGACTTTGAGTAAAAAAAACCGAAAACGCAGCAAGGGCGGCATCCTCTATTGTATAAGATGTGTTATCCCCGGTCCTGAAATCAGGTAAGTCCTGAACAGTCTTGCGGAAAAATTCAATAACTGAGTCAAAGGTAAATTTTCTCATCCATCATAAGATTATCAGAAATTGAATCAATTGTCTCCATTTTTTTAAGTGTTCCGCTAAATTTAGAATTGCTGTCAATCAGGATTCAGGAAAAACAAACAATACCTTCTACGGCTTCCCTGCTATATTCACAGGAACCCTTTAGTGACGAAAAATATCCATATGCGTCTTATTGCCGGAACAAAGAACAGGGCAGATATGTAAACAAAAAATACATGCCGAAAACACCCCGGGAAAATCAGTTTCTCAGGGTGGCAATCAACCGTTTAGGATTTTCAAAAAAGGCAAATACATCCAGAATTTGCCGGATTATCACATCACTTGACATCAGTGCCGGCAACGCCATCCCCTCCTCCCCAAGCACGGCGACGCCCAACGCTGCATTCTTAAGCATCAAGGCATCGTTAACCCCGTTGCCCACAGCCATGGTGGTGTCCGCGCCGATGGCGTTGAGCACATCCAGTTTTTTCTGATCCTGGCCCTGGTTTGAAATAAGCACAACGTTAGCCTTCACACCCTCAAGTTGTGCTTGAACCGAGCCAAAGGTATCGGCCGTTACCACATGAAAATCAAGCCGGTGGGCAAGCCGGTTCATAGCCGGCCCCACCCCGTCAAGAAGACGGCCGTCCGCTGCGATGGTACCGTTGTAGTCAAATATCACATTCTGAATATTAACCGGACCGGTGCCGGGAATGTCAATGCGAATCATGGCGTCTCCTAACAAAGTCTCATAGATGATTGAAAAGTTATTTTTCCCAGGTAGTTATATTCCGCACCAGGAAATAACATTTTCCACATCCTCCCGGGGACTGACCACCTGGTTCGCAGGAAAATCCCAGTCAGGATACCCAATTGCAATGGCAACCAGTAAGCGCTGATCATCGGGAATTTCAACAATCTCTCTGATTACGTCGGAATAGATGACACCCTGGTTCTCGATACAGGTAGCAAGGCCGAAATCAACGGCAGTCAGACAAATATTCTGAATAACCAACCCGGCATCCAGATAGATGCCTTCAATGGGCCGTGATTTATCACCAGCAAGGATGATCGCTGCAGGGGCATCAAAATACCGGAATCCGCGCTCCATCCACTCCATCCGTTTGGCTTTATCTTCCCGTCCGATCCCCATGACATTAAACAATCGTTTTGCAATATCTACCTGCCGATCACGGTACACAGTGCCGTTTTCCGGTTCAATCAAGATATGCGCCATCTCCTCGGGAGGCGCTTCAGAGCTGCGAAATCTATCCACATTGGCGCATTTAAGTTGTTCCAAAGGTTCTTCGGCAACGACATAAAAATGCCACGGTTGTGTATTTTTCGTAGACGGTGCCCTGGTAGCGATGGTAAGTATCTGGGTCAAAACCTCTTTTGGCACCGGTTTGTGTAAATATGCACGAACGCTTCTTCTTTGTTGAATGGCATCCTTTAATTCCATTATTTCCTCCTTAGCTAACTATCAAATCCTATGTATTAAAACTTATAGATTGATGCCAAGCAATTTAATGTCAACCGCAACAAAGATTCAATACTTTTTATCCAAAATTTACGGCATATTTTTAGTTGCACACAAAAACAACTCTTTATCAAAAAGATTATTCAATGTATAAACTTTTGTTATTATGATGAACATAAAACATATCACAAATCTACATGCTGAGGATCAGGACCCGGCCATTCATCACCTTAAGGCCAGGGTATATTATGAAGATACGGATCACTCCGGGGTGGTTTACCACGCCAATTATCTGAAATTTTTTGAACGGGCCAGGGAAGATATTTTCGGTATTGAGAACCTGGTCCGGATGTGGAACGATAAAGGCATCGGCTTTGCCGTATACAAAGCAGATATCGGCTACCATGACGGGGCGCAATTCGGGGATCTTCTGGATATTCGAACGACCTGGGAAAAACAGGGGCCATACCGGGTGGTGTTTTTTCACAGTGCCTGGCGCCCGGGCCAAAAAAAGCCGGCAGTCACCTGCTCTTTGGACCTGGTGTGTCTGGGACCGGGCAAAAAGCTTTTACCCATTCCGGAATTCGATTTTTTGGATTAGAATTTCAGGGCTTGATTCTATTATATGCCATTTTTCGTAGGGGCAATCCCGCTGTGGTTGCCCTCATTAGGGCAGGCACGGTGGCCTGCCCCTACAGTGGCCGACGTTAGAACCAATCCCATTATCTTAAATTTTTCAGGACGGAACAACCCGAACCCTTGACCAGCATATCGCCGTTTTAAGAAAAAAAAATGAACAAAACCCTGCATCCCCTAAACTCATTACCACCGTTCATGGTGTGGGATACAGGTTCGAATCAGACGAATAGCTAGTGCCTAACCTGGACAAGCCGGAACCAAAAAGGTTTTGTTCATAATCCAATCGCAGTATAATGAAATATATCAGCAAATTTTCGCAAAGCTACTGAAAAAGACTTTCATTAATCGAATTCAGGAGACTTCCTATGAATGTGTATTTTATCAGCGAACAAAATTTTTCCAAATTTCTGTCCAGAATGATTGAATCGGAGCACGTGGTGGGTCCGACGGCTAAGCAGAATAAATTTATTTTCAACAAACTAGAAACAGCTGATGACCTCAGACTGGATTATGACGTGACGCTTTTACCACCCAAAAAGGAAATTTTTCCTGTTAAACAGGCCCTGGTAAGGTTTGATGATAATACATATGAAGGATGTGTTAATCCTCAGAAGAAGATTCTTTTCGGTGTGCATTTTTATGATGCGAAAGCCATAGATCAGCTGGATATCGTATTTGCGCACAGGAACAAAGATATTAATTACCTGGCAAATCGGAATGCGATTACACTAGTGATCTCCAATATTCAGAATGTTGCTCCGCGTGCTGCATGGGGGACTGTCGGGAAAGAAGTTCAGCCAAAGGGGCATGATGCCTGGATTACCAAACTGGCAAACGGATATGTATTTGAAATTTTTACTGACAAAGGCGACGCTTTAATGAAATTCGGCTCATTTGAATCTGCAAGTGAGATTCAAGTCGCAGAGGCCAGGACGCTTAACGAAAAGATTAAAGAGCAGTGTCCGGAACGTCTTGAGTACAACTCTGAGAAGATTGCTGAAAAGGTGAGAAAGTACTTCAACAAATATGAATTCTGGGAAGCCCGGGCCGATAAGTGTTTTTCCTGTGGGACATGCAATATTGTTTGCCCCACCTGTTTTTGTTTTGACGTTCAGGACAAGTGGAATCTTGATCAAAAAAGTGGTGTTCGATTCAGAGTATGGGATGCATGTTTAACTGAAGATTTTTCTAAAATCTCACTAGGTGGCGGCGCTGAAAAAAATTTTAGGGCTACTCGTGGAGAGAGATTCAGGCATCGTATCATGCGCAAGACGTCTTACTTAAATAGCATACTTGGTGGACCTGCATGTGTGGGGTGCGGGCGGTGTGCGACCCAATGCACGGCTGATATAGCAGATCCGGTTCGAGTCGTTAATAAAATTATGGAGGACTGATATGTGTAATTGTACAGCTTATGACAATATTTTTCTCCCTAAAGAAGTCAGGATAATCAAGGCTGAGCAGGTTACGGAACTCGAGAAGCATTTTACTTTAAAAATGGCTGATGGTTCTAAATTCCACTTTGAGCCCGGCCAAATACTGGAGGTTTCCCTTTTTGGGTATGGTGAAATTCCAATCGGTATTGCCAGTTCTCCCACTAGAGAAAATACCTTTGATATAGTTGTCAGAAAAGTAGGGAGAGTCTCCACTGCTGTTAATAACCTTAAAGAAGGGGATACTCTATATATCCGGGGTCCTCTTGGCAGAGGTTTTGATGTAGAGGAGTTCAGGGATCAGAATGTACTGGTTGTTGCCGGAGGTATAGGTCTTTGTCCTACCCGGAGCATGATTAATTACATTATGGATAAAAGAGATAATTTTAAAAAGTTTACCCTTTTTTACGGGACACAGACACCTGCGCAGCAGATGTTTCTTGAAGATCTGAGGACGTGGAGAGCGTTGGATACTATTGATTTCCATGAGACAGTTGACAGGGCTGATGATCGCTGGAAGGGGAATGTAGGAGTAATTACCTCTCTTTTTAAAGATGTAGAGATTACGCCGGATACAAAAGTGATAATCTGCGGGCCTCCGATAATGTTTCAATTTGTAATTAGAGAGCTTCACAAAATCGGTATATCCGACGACAGTATTTATCTGGATCTGGAGCGAAGAATGAAATGCGGCGTGGGTAAATGCGGGCACTGCCAGATTAATGATAAGTATGTCTGTGTCGATGGGCCGGTGTTTAAATTCTCTGAGATTAAAGACCTGGAGGAAGCGTTATGAGTAAACCGAAAGTCGGATTTTTTGATTTTGCCTGTTGTGAAGGATGCCAGATTGAGCTTTCAAACTTTGGTGACACTGATTTTCTTGAGCTTTTGAACCACATAGATATCGTAGAATGGCGAGAGGTTATGAGTGAAAAAGCCGGTCATCTTGATATCGCTTTTATTGAGGGGAGCTTTACGAGAGAAAAAGATCGTAAGCAACTGGAGGATATCAGAGCGAGAGCGGATGTGGTAATTGCTTATGGCGCTTGCGCTGCTACAGGTGGTATTAATGCCCTAAAAAACAGTGTGCCGGATCATAAAGAATGCGTATATGGCGATGATAGGGATATGCCGCATCTGGATAGCTTTCCGGTGGCTCTTCCAATATCAGCAGCAATTAAGGTTGACTACTGTGTGCATGGGTGTCCAATGGACAAATATGAATTTCTGGATATTGTATCACATTTACTGCACGGTAAGGAGCCGGTTATTCCGAATTATCCGGTTTGTGTAGAGTGCAAATTGAGGGAGACTGTTTGTCGTTATGACCAGGGGGATCACTGTCTTGGAATGGTAGCCCGTGCAGGTTGCGGAGCTATTTGTCCCGCTCATGGTATTCCCTGCGAGGCTTGCAGAGGTTTTGTCGATAATCCCAATGAAAAATCATTAAAAGACGTCTTAATGAAAAAGGGCGGCCTGTCAGAAGAATGGGCTGAGAAAAAGTCCAGGATCTTTACCAATAACCAGAGGAGTGATGCAAAATGAAGAAGGATATAAATATAGATGTTCATCACTTAACCCGTGTTGAAGGCCATGGGAACATTAAGGTAAATATTAAAAGCGGGGTGGTTGAAGAATGTGTCTGGCAGGTGCCGGAAGCACCTCGTTTTTTTGAAGCGATGATAAAGGGGCGTCATTATTCCGAGGTGGCGCGAATTACCAGCCGTATTTGCGGGATTTGCGCTATTGGCCATACGCTGGCTTCTGTAAAGGCGACAGAGAGTGCGCTTGGGATTGAAATAACACCTCAAACAGCAACGCTTAGAAGTATTTTAAAACATGCTGAAAATTTTGACTCTCACATCGTTCATGTCGGTGTTTTAGTCGCGCCGGATTTGCTTGGCGCTCCATCAGTATTTCCACTGGTAGCGACACATGGAGACGTTATAAAAACAGTTCTCAGGCTTAAGCGGCTGGGGCATGAGTGGGGATCGATGATAGGCGGCAGAACTACGCATCCGACTACGGTTGTTCCAGGCGGATTTGCAAAGCTTATTACAACCGATGAACTGAAAATTTTAAAAGATAAGATTCTTGCCCGGGTTGGTGATTTAACAGCCCTGGTTGAAACCATAGTTTCGCTGGCTTCTGATATTCCTGTTTTTGACAGACCGACAGAGTATGTTGCGCTTCATAGTGATGAAGAGTATGGGCTTTATGACGGTTGTATTCAGACAGTGATGCCTGACGGGAGCAAGGAGCAGTTTGATGTGCGGGATTATAAAAAAGTGACAAATGAGTGGGTATCTCCCAACTCGACAGCCAAGTATACCAGGCATAATCTTGAAAGTTATGCAGCGGGTGCTTTAGCCAGGTTTAACAACAACTATGAACAGTTGCATCCTGAAGCCAAGAAGATAGCTGAAGTTCTCGGAATGAAACCAATAGTCGGGAATCCGTACCTGAATTCGGCCGCTCAGGTGGTTGAGTGTGCACACAATGTACACGAGTCGTTAAGAATGATTGATGAGATACTGGCGGGTGGCGGAATAAAGGAAGAAGGGATTGTTCAGCCTGTTAAATTTTCATCCGGAACCGGCAGCACGGAAGTTCCCAGAGGAATATTATTCCATGAATATAACTATGATGAGAATGGTTTCTGCATAGATGGGAACTGTATTATTCCAACAAATCAGAACCATGCAAATATTCAGGCGGATTTTGACAAACTGGTGCCTGAGCTTCTTGAGGCGGATAAGACGAAAGAGGAAATGGAGCTGGCACTTGAAATGCTTGTCAGGGCTTATGATCCATGTATATCCTGTTCTACGCATTACTTGAATGTTGAGTTTGTGGGGTGACTCGATGATCAAGTTTTTGTTAATTTGCCCAAATTCGGCGTTGGAAAAAATTTTTAATCCTCAAAATATGTTGTATATTCCTCCGGTTAAAAATTGTTTCCGCCTTGAATTTGAACAAATCCCCTAAAAACTTGATGATCGAGTGATAGGATTTTGACGATGAAATACATAATCGGAATTGGAAATTATTCAATGTATGATGACAGTCTCGGCATCAGATTAATCGAATATCTGGAAGAAAACAATCTGGTAGACGGATTTAAAGCGATAGATCTTTCCGGGAACGCGTTGAATATTTTTTCTTACCTTTCAGAATCTACAGATAAAATTATTATTGTTGATACTGCCAGACTGGATATGGAGCCGGGGGAGTACAGATTTTTTTCACATGAAAACGTGAAAACCCTGAAGGCGCTTTCCGGGATTACAACGCATGAGGGTGATATGGTGAAGGTTCTGGCGCTTGCCGGGGAAACCGGCTATCATATTCCTGAAATAATCTTTATGGGCGTTGAGCCAAAAGAAATAAAAAGTGAAGTCGGTTTGTCTGAAATACTTGAAAGCAGGTTGCCTGAGTATGGGCAGGTGCTGCTTAGAGAGATTATGCTTTAAAAGGCAAAATCGGTGAAGAACAGGTCATTCTAATACTGAAAATACTATCTGACTCGATTGGGGAATCAGGTGATTACCATGGCACTAAACGAAAATCCATGCTTGAACGAAAAGTTGCCCGGATGCAAGGCGCAGAAAAATTTAAAACCGGATCAACCTCATGGTTGTGAGGCCCGATTTTATGATTTGGCAAATTTTTCTGCAACGCCGCAGATGGGTGACTTTTCGTTCAAACAATAGTTAGGCCGGCTCTTTTTCCAGAATACTTAATCCAACAACTTTATGCCCGGGATGCCGTCCTTGTTCAGGATCTGAAATATGACGAATTTCCACCCTGTACACCTCCATAGAACGGTTGATTTCCCCCCGGCGAAGGGTCACTGAAAATACCTGACCCTCCCGGATATGATCCAATATTTTGGAATCCTGTCTTGCCAGGATACCCAAACCGGTATAACTCCAGTCCCTTAAGGGAAACTGGTAAACAATCACGGAACCTGGGAACGTAAATTCAACACTGGCACCTTCGGCAGCCGCTGTTCGCACCTGCGTGCGAAGATTTTCGCTTTCTGAACAATTTTCTTTTTTCATAATCGGCCTGATCATTAAATTAAAATTATCGTATATATTAGTGCCCGAACGAAAACCGCAAATTTTCCCGATTACGGCGTTGGATCAAAATTTTAATCCTCAAAATACTTAATGTATTCCTCCGGTTAAAATTTTGATCCGCCTTGTACTCGAAAAAATTTCCAGGTTTTCGTTCAGGCACTATATTAAGCCTTTCTACCCGATCAAATCAACAAATTGTTATCTTAGACTGCAATTGTATGAATACAAATTTTTAAATTTTTATAAATTCTTGTAAAAATTTGTAAAATATTCATTTTTTTTATGAAATTTTGCTTATATATCCAATTTTTATTGGAAAATATTGACAAAAATCTATTTCCATCTATATTCCCCAAAAACAGACAACACACGTAAAAAGGAAAGCATCAAGGAGGTGCCCGTGAAAAACGAGCATATGTTGCCTGAAACGCAACAAAAAAAATCAGGAGTCACCAGGCGGTGCTTTCTGAAAACCGTTGCCGGAGCCGCAGCCGGCATTGGTGTATCCCAGGTGGTAAACCCTGCACTGGTTAACGCCCTTGAAAAAGGACTTAAACGGCATCCGGTTCTCTGGATTCAAGGACAGAGCTGCACAGGCTGTTCGGTCAGCCTTTTAGACAGCGTTGATCCCCAAATTGCAGATGTGCTTTTGAAAGTCATCAGTCTGCAATACCATCCCACATTAATGGCCGCGGAAGGCGAAACTGCCCTGGAGAACCTGTTTGGCATTGCCAAGGAATATGAGGGGAAATTTTCTCTTATTGTGGAGGGCGCCATTCCTACGGCAGCAGAAGGCAAGTACTGCCTTGTTGGTGAATACGAGCATAAAGAATACACCATGGTTGACCTGGTCAAAAAAGTGGCTCCCATGGCCGGCTCCTGTCTTGCTGTGGGCACCTGTTCTGCGTACGGCGGTATTCCGGCAGCAGAGGGCAATGTCACCGGTGCCACCAGTTGCAGGGATTTTTTTGCAGACAACGGCATTAACACCCCGATTGTCAATATCCCAGGCTGTCCGCCCCATCCGGACTGGATTGTCCTTTCGGTCGTACATCTGCTGGAAAAAGGTATTCCTGAACTGGATGACGAAGGACGCCCCATGCTCTTCTTTGGAGAAAATATCCATGACAACTGCCCCAGACTGGAAATGTATGAGGCAGATGAACTATCCGGAACCCTGTCAGATCCCAAAGGCTGCCGTATGGACCTGGGCTGCAAGGGTCCGTCCACCTATGCGGACTGCTACAAGAGAAAATGGAACAGCGGTCTGAACTGGTGTGTGGATAACGCCGTCTGTATCGGTTGTGTTGAACCCGGTTTTCCGGATGAATCATCACCCTTTTATGAACCGGCTTAAAGACCGGACTCACACAAGGAGAAATTTTTATGTCAGGCAGCAAACCAGCCACCGCACCGGCCGGCAGCACCAAAAAAATTAAAATCAGCATTGATCCGGTCACAAGGATCGAAGGCCACCTGAGAGCCGAAGTAGAAGTCAAAAACGGCGTTGTTGTGGATGCCCGCATGTCAGGCGGCATGTACCGCGGATTTGAACAGATTCTTGTGGGCCGGGATCCCAGGGATGCCGTCCAGATCACCCAGAGAATCTGCGGGGTATGCCCCACAGCCCATGCCACCGCATCATCCCTTGCCCTGGATGATGCCTTCGGCGTAACACTTACGGACAACGGACGGATCGCCAGAAATCTGATCCTGGGTGCCAACTTCATCCAGTCCAATATCCTGCAGTTCTACCACCTGGCTGCACTGGACTATGTGAACGGTCCGGACACGGCGCCTTTTATTCCCAGATACAAAAACAATGACATCCGGGTACCCAAGGATATCAATGATGCAGGCGTTGCCCAGTACCTTGAAGCCCTTGAGATACGCAAAATCTGCCATGAAATGGTGGCGCTTCTGGGTGGCAAAATGCCCCATGTTCAGGGCATTGTCGTAGGCGGAACAACGGAAATTCCTACCAGGGAAGCCTTGAATGCCTATGCGGAACGATTCAAAAAAGTCAAAAACTTCATCATGGAAAAATATATTCCGGTGATCTACACCTTAACAGGGCCTTATGGCGATCTGCTTAACACGGGTGTGGGCCATAAAAACCTGGTCTCCTGGGGCGTATTTCCCATGGACAGTAAGGGCAACACCTTATTAAAACCAGGCGTTTACACAGACGGAAAAGACTATAACGTGGACCCGGCCCAGATCAAAGAATATGTTAAATACTCCTGGTTTGAAGACGGCACCACAGGCCTGAATCCCACTAAAGGTCAGACCCGGCCGGAACCGGGTAAAGCCGGCGCATACTCATTTATCAAGGCGCCCAGATACAATGGCAAACCCCATGAATGCGGTGCATTGGCCAGAATGTGGGCCACCAACCCGGAACTGTCCAAAATCGGTCAAAAAACATTAGGCGTTAAAAAACTGCGTGATCTCGGCGATGCCTGCTTCTCAATTTTGGGCCGCCATCTAGCAAAAGCCGAAGAGACCGCCCTGGTTGCCACAGCGGTTGAACAATGGCTTGCCCAAGCCACCCCGGGCAAAGAGACCTTTGTCCCGGCGGACATCCCCGAAAACGCAGAAGGCCTTGGCATGACAGAAGCCCCCAGAGGCGCGCTTCTCCACTATGTGGACATCAAGGACTCCGTGATCTCCAATTACCAGATCACCTCTGCCACCATCTGGAACGCCAACCCCAGGGATGACATGGGCCAAAGAGGTCCCATTGAAGAGGCCTTAATCGGTGTGCCCGTACCTGATGTGGAAAATCCAGTGAATGTCGGGCGCCTGATACGCGCCTACGACCCCTGACTGGGCTGCGCCGTCCACGTGCTGGACGCAGATACCGGCAAAGAAATCAAAGTGGAAGTTCCTTTAATGGGAACCACTTCTTTCTGATAAAACAATAAAAAAGGCCTTGAATTGTTTGGCCCAAACTGTAGGGGCGGATTCCACCTCCCCGAACAGGGCAGATATGGAATCTGCCCCTACCCAATACGGCCGAAAGGATGATCAAGTCCCCCAAAAACAATAGAGAGGCAATTTATTCTCTATTGTTTTTTAACTACACCATATCAAAAACAGACGAATCGGAAATCAAACAATGAAAAAATTACTGGTGCTTGGTGTGGGAAATATTCTGATGCAGGACGAAGGCATCGGCGTACACGCCATCAATGAATTCTGGAAGGAAAAAGAGGATTGGAAAGATGCGGACGTGGACTTCATCGATGGCGGCACCTTTACCCAGGATATCTTTTACCTGTTTGAAGCATATGAAAATATTCTGGTACTGGATATTGTCCGGGCCAACCAGACACCCGGCACCATTTTTTGTCTGGAAGAAAACCAATTAAGAAAAGATAAAAAGCAGATGCTCTCTTTGCATGACATTGATCTTTTAGACTCATTAGGTATGGCCGAAATGCGAGGACACAGACCCAATCTCAGGGTGGTGGGCATCGAACCGGCCACCATTGATTGGGGAACGGAACTCACTCCGGCTCTGGCAGCCGCCCTTCCTGATTATTTAAAAATTGTTCGAAAATACATTAATGAGATCCTTGGGTCATCCGACACGGCATGAGCTGACGCCTTCTCATATAGGCAATTAATCATTCCCCCCCCCCCTGTTGGCGCAAAATTGACACGCAGGGAATTACCCCTCCAAAGATAGACGACCGTCACAAAGTCCTTTCCTGACCCTATATCAAGAATGAAATAATCAAGTTGACCTGTACAGTTCAGCTGGGAAATGATAATAAAGAGTAAGAATCGACAATAAGCTGAATCCAAATTTCTTGATGTTCTAGGGTATTTTTATAATGAACAACATACTGAGCCTGCCCAGTAATTCTGATATCAAAAAAGTCCTGAAAAAAGATGATAAAGAACTGCCGGGGTTTGCCCAAGTTATGGCTAAAATGCTCACCGTATGCAATGACCCGAATGCCTCCATTAAGGATGTAGCCAGACTGGTTGAAACAGACCCGGGTATCACCGCAAAGGTTCTGGGTATTGTAAACTCTTCTTTTTTTAATCTAAGATCCAGAGTCTCGGCCATTTCAGAGGCGGTGTTGTTCTTGGGAATTGATGAAATTAAAAAAATCTGCTTGGGCGTGACTTTTTTTGAAAAAATGGTTAAGTCCGGCCCTAAAAAACAATTTGACCGGACGTTTTTCTGGCGTCACTGTCTGTGCGTGGCAAGTCTCAGTCAGGCTATTGCAATTGAAACAGGATATGCCAGCCCTGAGGATGCTTATACGGCAGGTCTGCTTCATGATGTTGGAAAAATTATTCTGGATCGATCCGGCCGGGTGAGTTATGCTGATTTTTGTAGAAAAGCCTCTAGCTGCACCGGACTTCTGATTGAAGCAGAAAGGGATGTCATAGGGATTGGGCACGATGACCTCGGGGCTTATTACGGACATCGCTGGGGATTTTCCCAAAAGCTTTGCCTGGCCATACAATACCATCACCGTCGTTTTAGCCATCTGGATCTTTGCAAAGAAGACATGCAGTTTATTTGTATTGTCTGCCTGGCTGATTTTCTGGCCTGGACCCAGGGCATGGGCTCTATGGATGTAATTTCTCAGTTAGCCCTTCAGCCCGAGGTTGAAAAAAATATTAGGCTTGATCGCATAAACTTTGAAGCTGTGATCCAAAAAATGGATGAAGAAATTGAAAATACGGCCGAATTTTATGGGTTCAAATTTCCGTCTTCAGATCAGTACCGAGCCAGCCTGCTCAAAGCCAATTTAAAATTAAGTTCTATCAACTCGAGCAGTTTTTCCCCCAAAGAAAAAAAATTCCATGAAAAAAAACGGCCTTTAACTGCAAGCCTCACCGCGCCTCACTGCAGCCTGGAGCCCCAAAAAATTTTATCAGCGACATTGAAAGCTATTTGTCAGGATTTTGGCTTTGACCGGGTTTACATATTAAAGGCGGCCCCCCCTCTGCGCCGCCTTCAGGTCGTGAAATGCCTGAAAAAAGACAATTTTTCAAACCAGTTGGAGTCTCATTATATCTCCATGGATACGGCGGATAACGGTTTTCTCCAATGCCTGAGAAATAAAGAACCGGTTGTCATCAACGGCACCCTGCCGGGCGAAAAAGAGGTGCTGGAAAGATTTTCAGTCTCCCAGATGCTTGTTGTTCCTTTTTGCAGCCATGATAAGGTAATCGGGCTTTTGGGAATGGATCATGCCCTATCCGGTAAAAAAATTGAGCCGGGCCTGTTTTCATCCATTGCTATCGTGGCCAATGAGCTTGGGCTTGCGCTGGAAAATGCGTCGACCTATAAAAAAGCGAAGTCTGCATCTCTGCATGACGGCCTGACCGGATTGCTGAACAGGATAGCCATTGATGATCTGTTAAGAAAATCCTTTTCAAAAGCTGTCAACGAAAATATGGCCCTTTCCGTTGCTATGATTGATGTGGATTATTTTAAAAAATTTAATGATATGTTCGGCCACCAGGAAGGAGACAACGTCCTCAGACTGATCGCGAAAACCTTAAAGAAAATATCGCGTCCCACTGACTATGTCGGCCGGTACGGTGGAGAGGAGTTTATCGTTGTACTAAATGATACAGTCCCCGCCCAAGCTGTTGTTTATGCCGAACGAATTCGAAAAGAAATCGAGCATCTGGGGCATCTGCTTTCTGATCGTTTCCAAGGGCTTGGCCTGACCGTAAGTATCGGCATCAGCCGGTTTGAAAAAAATATGAAAAACCATGACATCCTGGTGTCAAAGGCGGATAAGGCCCTGTACAAAGCAAAGGAAGCCGGTCGGAATCGGGTGGTTTCAGGATAGAAAAAATCATTCTCTTGGTTTAAAACCTAATTGATGGATCATCTGAAGGTCTTCTTGAAGTTGATTGCCTTTTGTGGTCAAATAATTGCCTGTCATTATGCCGTTTGCACCGGCCTGAAAGACAAGGGGATGAAGCATTTTTAAATTTGATATTCTTCCGCCGCAAATAATGATGTCCGTATCCGGCAGCACATATCGCATGACGGATATTATCTTCAGACATTTTAACGGCGTCAGATTACGTTTCCCTTCAAAAAAAGTTCCCGGTATGGGGGTTAAAAAATTAATTGGCACCGCATCCACCTTAAGTTCCCTTAATTCAAACGCCAGTTCAAGGACTTGCGCCATACTTTCACCCACACCGAAAATGCCGCCCGAACAAACCGATAATCCGGCGTTCTTTGCTTTTTTAATCGTATTGACCCGGTCATCGTAGGTGTGGGAAGTGCAAACAGCGTCAAAATGACTTCGACATGTTTCAAGATTATGATGATAGCGACTTACACCACACGCTTTCAAATAATCCATATCCGCGTCATCCAGGATTCCCAAAGAAACGCAATAGGACAATTTTTTTGACGGAAGGTCATCTAAGGCATCAGCCACCTGTCGAACCTCATTTTCAGCAAGCCCTTTGCCGGTGGTCACAATCGAATAGCGATGGACATTTGTATCCATAAGCTCGTATGCCCCTTTCTGAAGTTCAACTTTGGGCATCAAGGGATAGGTTTCGATATTTGACGTATGAAATTTTGATTGAGAGCAGAATTTACAGTTTTCACTGCACTTTCCTGATTTTCCGTTACAAATTGAGCATAAATGAATTTGACGGTTAAAAAAGGTATCGCGGATGAGATCAGCCCCTGCCATCAACGCGAACACATCTTTATCCTCTGTTAATGCCAAATCACGATAAATATTATTTTCAGGGCGTTGACCCTTAATAATGTTTCTTGCGATATTAATATATGACTCGATGGTATATTTCATTTTTTTCCTAAGGATATTCAGAATTCATTTTGGCAGCCTGCTGAGGAACATAGAGTCCGGCAATGGAAAGCATTGTAGAAACAGCCATTCCTCCCACAGCCAGCATATCCATTCCCATGAGGTTGGCACTAAGCCCGAAAATTCCACCGACGATGATGGCCGAACGCCTCCAATGGTGATGAATGGTTCGTTTTTTCCACATAATCAGGGCAACAGCCACCGGCGGAACGACACCGGCGGTAAACACGGCATATGCCTGGATGAGCAGGGAAATAATATCGGGATTCTTCATTGCAAGGAGTGCGGAGAAAAACGCCGACAATGCCGATCAAAAGCCTGGTGGTCCGGACCCGCTCCTGCTTCAGAATATCGTACTCAATAATACTTGCAACGGCAAAAAGACAGGTGTCGGCCGAGGATATAATTGCCGAAACAAGGCCGATCAACAAAGCGATTCCGCCTGCAGGCGGCAATGTCTCTGCAATGATATAGCCAAGGATATCTTTACCATAGGAAGGGTCAACATGAAAGGAAGCCCAGATGCCGATCAGTGTTATGACAACGCTTACGGCAACAAGGCCCAGGGCCGACAGAAACGACGCCTTTCGGGCGGTGCGGGCATCCCGGGCCGTCAGAATGCGCGAGAAAAGTAAGGGGCAGACAAAATAACTGCCGCCGACAACAAACAGATAGTACACCAAATTTTCAGGGGTGAAACCGGCATTGGTCAAATCGAACCGGATATCCGCCAGGGGCACCGGGTGGCCGGAATAAAGATAAACCAGGGTAAAGAGAAGAGCGCCGCCTAAAAAGGCAAATTGCACCCTGTCTGTTTTCATTACCGACGACTGCCCGCCCATGCCCGAATAGGCGACAATCACCAGGGCCGTTACGAGGATGGAAATCCGAGGATCAATGTCCCCGAAGGCCGACAGAAGTTTTGCTCCGGCAACAAATTGTGCGGCAATAATACCGGTCCAGGCGATCACCACAATGATCGACGTCAGAAACCTGGCATCCCTGCCCATTAGTTTTTCGGTGAGGTCCGGCAGGGTATAGGCACCGACCGCTCTGACCTTTCGGGATAAAAAAAGAGACTGGAGCAAAAGACCGACAGCCCCTGCCCCAAGCCACCAAAAAGCGGGAAATCCAATACGCCGGGCAGTGGAGACAACGCCCAGGGTCGCAGAGGCCCCGACACAGGTGGCAATGATGGAGTATGTAATAGCCCCGGTCCTCTGGGCCCTGCCCGAGATGATGAAATCATCAAAATTTTTTACTTTTTTAAATTCAAAAAAACCAAAGCCCAGAAGCACCACAACATACAAAATCAAAAAAATCATCTCGTCTTATCTCCTTTTCAGATACGTCTTCACAACCTGACACATGGTTGCTGCAATCTTCACCACATCCTCTTTTTTGCAGACATAGGGCGGCATGGTATAGACCAACCTGCCAAAGGGACGTATCCAGACACCGGCCCGAACGAACATATCCTGGATAACCGACATATCCACCGCCTCTTCCAGTTCGATAACCCCGATTGCCCCCAGAACCCTCACATCCTTAACTCCTTCTAAAGTCCGGGCCAAGGAAAGATGCTCGGCCAGCAGGCTCTGGATGGCCTCAACTTGGGTTTGCCATTCCCCGGTCATCAACAGGTCGAGGCCGGCATTGGCAACCGTGCAAGCCAAAGGATTTCCCATATAGGTCGGTCCATGCATGAAAACCCCGCCGTCGGACGATATACCCCGGGCCACGTCAGGCGTTGCAAGGGTTGCCGCAAAACTGATGTACCCGCCGGTCAATGCCTTTCCAATGCACATGATATCGGGACAAATACCGGCCCACTGTGCGGCAAACAGTTTTCCGGTACGACCGAACCCTGTGGCGATTTCGTCAAATATAAGCAGAATATCATACCGCCGGCACAGGGAACGAAGCTGTTTCAGGTAACCGGGATGATAAAAACGCATCCCCCCTGCCCCCTGAACAACCGGCTCAAGTATTACGGCGGCAATCTCCTCGTGGCGCTCGGCCATAAGCGATTCCATCTCAGCCGTGTCTCCTTCGTCCCAGGCATGGAAAAAAGAGCATTGGGGGGCTTGGGCGAAAATCGCCTCGGGGAGAACACCCTTGAACAGGCGATGCATACCCTGAACCGGATCACACACACTCATGGCGGCAAAGGTATCGCCGTGATAGCCCTTCTTAACGGTGAGCAGCTTCTTTTTTCCAGGTTTTCCCAAGGCATGCTGGTACTGAATGGCCATCTTAATGGCCACCTCAACCGCAACGGACCCGGAATCCGAAAAAAAGATATGTTCAAGCCCTTTGGGGACAATGGATATCAGCTTTTCCGCCAGGGTGCAGGCCGGCTCATGGGTCAAGCCGCCGAACATGACATGGCTCATATTTTGAAGCTGTTCATGAAGGGCCCGATTCAGCGAGGGATGGTTATACCCATGAATGGCCGCCCACCATGAAGACATACCGTCGGTTAAAACCCTGCCGTCGGCAAGGTGAATATGGACTCCCTCCGCCCGTTCTACCATATATGTGCCCATGGGATCGGTCATGGAGGTATAGGGATGCCATATATGTTTCTTGTCAAAGGCCAGATATGCTTCAGTTTTGTTCATTATTACCATCTTTTAAAAGTGCGCCGGCAATACCATCCATGTAAACATCCAGGGCAGCCCAGAACGGTTCCGTGCCGGACGGCACCTCGTCGATAAAGGGAAGGCTGCCCAAAATGGGAATGTCACCGAGTTGACGGATAATCCGGGGATTATCCTCAAGAATAAATGCATCGCAATCTTGTGGGGAACTTGTCTCGGTCATGACCGCTCCCCGGATTGGCATATTATGTGATTTGAGTACCTGGATGGTATTGATGGCGTGGTTAACGCACCCCAAAACGTTTCGAATGACCAGAATAATAGGCAGCCCGGTTTCTTTTATGAGGTCAAGGGTTGTAACCGTTTCTGACAGGGGAACATTGATTCCCCCCACCCCTTCGGCAATGACCAGGTCATGTCTTACGCTGAGTCGTTTCAACGCCGCCAGGACCGGGCCGATGTCACACGCGGCCCCTTCCAACCGGGATGCCAGATGGGGAGAACAGGGAGCGGCAAATGACAAGGGCACCATATCCCTTATTTCGTCCCCCTCCCCGATAAAGGATGAGGCGCTGCAATAGACGTCAAAATCCGGGGAAATCGGGTATCCGTCTTCGGTATACCCGCCGCCGGTCTGAATCACTTTCATTGGCACGGCATCTATGCCCTGTAGTACGCATTTGACGCACCAAAGCCGCAGTGACAAGTGTTTTGCCCGCATCAGTATCTGTTCCCGCAACAAAGAATCCGTTCATTTGTCCACCTTCTGTAACTTCGCACCTATCTCGTTAACCAGAGACACTCCTACTAGTTAACCAGATAGTTCGTCAAGAAAATTTTTATAAATTACGTCAGGAGACAAAATAATCGGAATTGGTTCTAACGTCGGCCGCTGTAGGGGCAGGCCCCCGTGCCTGCCCTAACGAGGGCAACCACAGAGGGATTGCCCCTACGAAAAATCCCCTAAATTAGAATCAAGCCCAAATAATCAGAGCCTGTTTAAAAATTAGTGGATCAAAACGAAATCTCATGAGAATGATATTGCAGCCGATTCATCAATTATAAAACAGGCTCTCAGACTCAATACATCATTTTATCTTTTTCTGAAGAATAAAAAATTGTATTTAAGGGCATCTTTTTCAGCTTAATTCTGCGCAGGATATCTTTTTTTATTTCTCCATTGGTGGAAAAACCCTGGGGCGAACAAACGCCCGCATGAAACATTTCACCCCATGAGTTCAGGTAAACAATTGAATAATCGGTTATTTTTTCTTGTTGCGCCGGCGCATAAAAATTGGTCGAGACAAAGAGCCCAACCACCTTGGCGGCCATCAGCAGTTGATCAAAGCCGACAGGGCTTTCAAACAGCGGACTGAAAAAATAATACATGGCCCTATAAAGATTCCGGATCGCATTAAAGGTCACGCAGGTTGGATTAGGCACTAAATTGATGACACGATTTTCACAATATATCCGGTTGTAAATCAACCATGCACCGATCGCCTCAATCGTCTCCGCTTGAATTAAAAGATCTTCCAGATGTTGGTGGCCGTTTTTGTCTTTGTTTAACAACTGCCACATGCCTGTATTATTCCCATCTTCTATATGCTGCAGGTATAAGTGTTGGTAATACCGGTCATCTCTTGGCAAAAGAAGCATCTTTTCGATTCTATCGGGTTGTCTTACAAATTCAATAAACACCTTTCGCCCCAGCACGGTTCGGTCCTCAGGGCTGAGACTTGAACGACTGTGGGCTTGACCGGAAAGATGATCTATTATTTTTTTATATGTTTTGATCATATAGGCTTTGATGGTATTTGAAAGACTTGCGACTTGGCTGTATTTCCAATCGTTAAAGCGACCCATCTTGAAAATGTCATCCTTGGTAAAATCCCATTGATGGATGCAGTGTTCAAGAAGTATTTTTCTGAGGCCAAAGATGGTACCATCAATTTGGGTTTGTTCTGAAATACCCAGCTTTAAAAAAAAGCAGCGCAGCAACAGCGCTACCGAATGCGGATCGTCAATCGTTTGAAAATAGTCACGCAGATGTTCTAATAGAATAAAATATGAATCATTTCGGGCAAGTTTAAGTTGGGCACCCGAATTCATCCATTCATCTTTATACTGATTGCACAGCAGTTTTTTTCCCCCATACTCATAAATATATTTTTCAAGAAGCGCCATTTTGATGACCGATTTATAGGGGCTTTTCAAGCTTTTAAACATCTGCCATAAAGATGCACCCAAATATTCGCCGGGGGAGATGGCATTGACATCTCCCAGATCAATATATTTGGAGGTCTCTGAAACAACGATCACGCTGCTGCTGATACCGCTGTAATAATTCTCGCATATGGCGCTGGGCAGAACCGACCACAAGGCTATTTTCCCTGCGACATGAAGCATTGTCCTGTAAAATTCTTCTTTTAAAAGATTTGATTGCGCCGTCCCGGAACTTTCATCGGTGGTCCCGCCAAAATCATTGTTCTTTGCCCTATGCACATCAACGATAAAAAATGTGACGTGGGTATAAAACTGATCCATGGCCAATTTTTCCAGAAATTCCAGCTTCTTTTTCAATAACGCAATATCCCGGGAACTCAAGTTTTCTTCATTAATGCAGACCCAGTAATCAATATCAGAATTTGATTCCTGGGCTATAGACCCGACACTTCCGATAGTAAAAAGGCTTTCTATCGTGTAATCCCGGCACTTCCCGACCTTTTTTTCTTTGCGGTCAATATATTTGCTTAAAATTTCGCGGGTTTCAGGGCTTGGCATATAATTCCAAATTCCACAAGGTGTCTGGGGGTCTATGGCCTTCATTCCGGACAGAACGATGTTTTCATGAAGCAGATATGGGATAAGTTGAAACAAATCCGTCTGATCTTTATTAAAAAGATCAAAGGCTGTGAGCATGGAACGCTGATTTTGTTTTAAAAATTTCCCCTCTCCATAATGAATAAACTCACAGAAAACCTGCATATTGATTTCTGCCAAAATTGATTCTTCCATGGATGGCAGATCCTCAATAGAGAGTTGATATTTCCTGGCGTTAAAATTCAAGGAATCCGATCGATAGTGAACGGATCCTTTTGGCGGAAATTGACAAAAACGGGCATTCACACCTGAAAAATCAGCCTGATCAATGATTGCATTCTCAAATGAGACAGCGGAAATGGTCGAATAGGAAAGGCACGCACCTGAAAGATCAGCCTGGTTAAATGATGCTTTTGAAATCGTGGCCCCTATCAAAGGCGCATCATTCAGGCAGGCATGGCTGAAGTCGCAATTATAAATGGCAACATGTTGAAAACTGCAATTTGTAAAAACTGCGGCAGCTGCATTCACGTTAATAAAAACGGCATGGTCAAAATTGACCTCTTTAAATCGTGCCTGACGCATATCAACATTATGGAAAACAGCTTTCTTGAAAAACGTCTTGAAAAAAGAAGTGTCTGAAAAGTCACTTTTATCAATGATGCATTTATTTAAAAAAAAAGAAGTCAACGAGAAGTCATAAGAGGAAAAATCCAGACGTGTGATGACCTGGTTTTCAAAATATGCCGATGTTGCGTTTTTATTATTTTTGAGTTCCTCTATCCTGTTTTGCGTTAACGTTAACAATGTGCTTGATATGTTGCTGGTCTTTTCATGCACCAATTGGATTACAGGATGAAATTCCTCCTGGATGCTTTTCTTTTCCAGCGCCAGAATCTGTTTGGTTTTTTTGACAAACGATTTCACCGCGGTCCTGTCAGCAGCTTTATAGTCGGTCGCATATTTGACGAATATTTTAACGATCCGTTCCGGCCGTTTTTTGATCATCCCCAAAATACAAGCCAGGTTCGCTTCAAAATTTGAATTCAAATATTCATCTTGATTCAGCGCAATATCTTGAATCATAAAAAAAGAAAATTTCGACAAATCGGATATTTCACTATGGATCAATGGTATCAGGGCAGGATATCTATTGCGCACCATTCTCAGTAATGTATGCGGTGCAAACTTTCCCGATACAACGAGGGCTTTAAACGCATGAAGCGCTTCTTTTTTGCTTCGTTGATAAAAAAGACGCAGGATCGGATAGGCAAGCTCTTTATACGTGCCCACTGAAGATTCTTCAATAATTTTGTAAATGGCAATCCGATTTTCTTCAATTTCCTCACTAACCAGAATATCGATCAATAAATCCGGAGAAATTTTTGTGACCATCATGGCAAGCGTTTTCAACCCGATTCTTCTTATTTGCGGAAACTTAGACCGTATCTCATTAGAAATGATCTGCTCAGGATCTCTTAAGTCCGAATTAATATTATTTAAAAATGGATCGACATCTCTTTGCCGGTCAAACAGACCGGCAAAAAATTCAACAACACAGTCCCGTTGTTGAATCGATTCCAATATTCGTTTGAACATATATCCAAATTTCAGCCTGATGCCCGGCGACGTTTGGATATATTCATCTACAAAAGCCAGACGTTCGGGTTCGGGAACCGTGAAAATCAATTCTTCCATGTCATCAATGCCGACAAGCCCCTGACGAAGGGCCTTGAATGCAAAATAGGCACCTTTACCATTAATTCCAAGTAATGTTTTTATCAAAAAACGACGTTCCTCGAATGCCATACCGGGCTGAATACCGGCATATATCCTGGCGCACAAGGACACGCTTTTTTCCATGCCCTTTACATATTGCTTTTTATCCAAAGTATCTGCTAAAAATTCGCCGATATTTGCTTGAATGGTCTCAAGGCTTTTTTGAGCTTGGCTTCTCACGGATGCATGATACGAAGTCAAACCGGCAAGCACCGGCAATATGGCAACTTCCGGATGTAATTTGCCGGCATTTTTGACAATCAAGGTCTTTTCCTGCCGTGATAATTTTTCCCATTGGGATTCAAACAAATTATAATCAAAATTATCGATCGCCAAATTCATATCGTATATGCCCTAATCCTTTTAAAAACTCTATCCCCTAAAAGCCAAAAACAATCCGTTTCTTTTTATCATATCATTATGTCAAGCACAAAAAACTCGAGCCTCAAGTATAATGTCAAAATAACATATGTGTTTTATGCCCGGGGTTCCTTTGTGTTTTTATAATTTTCCTTGAACAGGGAGTGCTTTTTCATCAGTTTATGAAGCTGGCGAGTAGTTATACCGGCGGCGGCAGCTGTCGCATTTATTTTCCCATTGCATTTTGTTAATTGTAGATCCAGGTAGTTATGTTCAATCCTGCCAAGTTCCTGCTTTCTGACTTCGGAAAGGGTTAAATTGTGGTTAATATTACCAGCCATAGGTTTAGGCGGATATGTAAACAACTCCACCGGGAAATTTTGCGGCCTGAGAATGGATGTTTTTTCTAAAATATAGGCCCGTTCCAGGATGTTTTCCAATTCCCTGATATTGCCCGGCCATGAATAAGCTAAAAAAGCCTCAAGAACCTTGGGGTGTACCTCTGTAATATCCTTGGAGTGAAAGGTGTTAAGTTTTGCCAAAAAAAGCTCCGCCAATTTGGGGATGTCCTCTTTTCTTTCCTTAAGGGGTGGTAGTTCCACGGGAAAAACATTCAGGCGGTAATACAGATCCGAGCGAAAAAGCTTGTCGCCGCACAACTGCTTTAAATCAATATTGGTGGCAGCAATGATACGCACATCAGCCCGGATATCCTCTTCGCCGCCCACCCGGTGAAAGACACCATCCTGGATGACCTGGAGCAATTTGATTTGTGCCGGTGGTGTAATGGTGCCGATTTCATCCAGGAAAATGGTACCGTTCCCGGCAATTTCAAATTTACCCAGTTTACGTTTAATGGCGCCTGTGAATGCGCCCTTTTCATGGCCGAACATTTCGCTTTCTACCAGGGTATCCGGAATCGCTCCGCAATGAACTTCAATAAACCGCTCATTTTTTCTCGAAGAAAGCCTGTGAATAAGTCGGGCCGTAAACCCTTTGCCGCTGCCCGTTTCCCCGGTTAAAAGCACGGTGCTTTTGGTGCCGGCCACGGCCCGAATGTTTTCAAATACGGCTTTCATGGCCGGACTTTTGGTATGGAGCAGTTCAAACTCATCCTCCTGCCAGACCTGTTCCCTGAGATAATCCAGTTCCGATTCCGCCCGGGTCTGTTCAATGATGCTGTTAATCACCAACCGGAGTTCATCGGGTACCAGGGGGTAGGTCAGATAGGATTCCGCACCTTCATGGACAATATTCACAGCCTCCGGCAGCAATTCGGGAGGGGCCATGACAATAATGCTGATATTGGGGCAGACCAGGCTGATGGTTTGAAACACGGCCTTGTAGCTGCTTTCGGCAGCAGCCTGCTGAAGGATCTCAATATCCACAAATACAAACTCGGGCCGACTGCGGCGCAAAATCTGAAGGGCCGTACTTAATTGCCGGTTGGAATCAATCCGGTAAACAGATGACAAGCTGTCCCGGATGCCTTTTAAATTATCTGTATGCCTGAGGATAAAATGAAGTTTTTTCAAAAGTCTTGCTATGCCTTTATCTATCGTCAAAACATGTCGGCCTGATCTGAACCCAACACGACTGCCTAAAAAAGGAATTTTGAATTCTTATTAAAAAATCCCGGGGGAAAACGCAATGCTTTTATTTCTTTAAAAAGCCGCAAAAGGATGTGTGGTTCATAAAAAGAAGAACTATAAATTCTTTTTTACTCTTTCACAAGACATTTTATATCTTACAATCCACGTTCAATTTGCGGTGACCGATCCTTCAGGCACAAAAGAATTTCATGTAAAAAAGGAACGTTAGACTCCTTTCCGTATCATGAAACAGCCCAAAATTTACTTTTTCCGTCGCTGGCGCGCTTTATGAATCACAAATAGCACCCGGGCTGTAATGCCCCCGGAAACAAAGAGAAAGAAAGAATCAACAGATGCGGGAAACACGAATATAATGGACAATTTTTCCGGAACCAGGGCAAAACGAATACAAGGATATGACCTGGCAAGGGGCGTGGCTATATTTGCCATGGTGATCATTGATTTTAAAGCGTTTTTCTGTATTGATGAAACCTTTCCGCAATGGCTTTATACGCTTATTGAATATATGGACCGAAGGGCGGCTGTTATCCTGGTAATGCTTGCCGGTGCCGGTATGACACTCATGTCACGCAGAGCCGGTTTGGCAGAAACCAGGAATACGCTTTTTAGAAGAGCAGTCTTTCTTATGCTTTGCGGCATTCTGATTGACAGGATATGGCCGGCGGATATCCTTCACTTTTACGGATTTTTCATCTTAATCGGACTGGTAATGGCTCAGCTTTCCGCCCCGGGTCTTTTGGTCGGAGCTGCCGTTTTCTGGCTGATCAGTTTCCTGGGGATTTCCGAAAGTGTTTGCGGCTACCTGGAAAACCTTACCGCCGGCAGCCTGACCAACCAGCTTGCAGACCTTTTTTTCACAGGGTATTACCCGGTTTTTCCATGGGCCTCGTTCTACCTTATAGGCATGTGGCTGGGACGGCAGGATTTAAAAAACCGCCACGTCACAATAACGCTTTTGGGTTCAGGGCTTTTAGCGGCTGTATTATCAGAGTGTGCGGGATATTTTATTCCCGGCATGGCCGTAAAAACAATTCTGGCCCATGGCGCCTCCGATGAAACGGCTGCATACATTTTTATCCTGCTGTCCAAGCTGACCGTTATAGACCTGACTCTGCCGACCCCGATGTCCATTATATCTGCTGCGGGTACCGGGCTTTGTGTTATCATGCTGAGCTTTCTGGGTGTCGGCGGCCTGAAACAGGGGCCGCCGCACTATTTCCTTATTGCTGGGAAAAACACCTTGTCTCTATATGTACTGCATATCCTTTTTATCAAACGGCTTGAGAATCTTCCGGGCATGGGGGAAGATTACCCTGTACTTTGGTGCACTGCCGGGGCAATACTTTTTATTATGGGCTTTATATTATTAATGCGCTTATGGCTGAAAAAATTTGCAATGGGCCCCCTTGAAAGCGCCATGAGGCATTTTCCATTTGTTAATGCCCATTGGATCGTAAAAAAGCATCCTGGCGCCGGCACGGGATAACAGCACGGATATCAATCAGAACAAAAAATTCTCATAAGAAACCAAAAAAAGAATCCGTTTTTCTCATTTTGCCGGACCCAATATGGACGCAACAGGCAAATTAGCCATAAAAACAGAGAGATAAAAACCAGCACAGATGTGGCACAGGCATTGCTAAGATGCTTTCCGATGATTGGCTGCCGGTCTATTCCGACAGAACAATACACAAAGAAAAATTATTTATACCAGGGATGTTTTGACCGCAATGCGTTAACGTGTCATCAAAACAAGCATCAACACAAAAATGATATACCCCAAATTACATGGAGGGCCAATTGGATAAAACGGCCACTATGACAATGAAACATACCGTGATGGCTCATCCGGTGTCCGGTTCAGGCAAAATTTTACCCGGAACCGCTTCCATCAACAGTATTTTATACAACGCATCCTTAATCACTTTAGGGTCCATCCTTTGTGCCTGGACAATCAATACAATCCTTGTTCCCCACCAGTTCCTGAGCGGTGGGTTGGCCGGGGTTGCCTTGATTATACACTACATTTGGCCCCAGGCATCGGTGGGCAGCCTTAACTTCCTGTTGAATATACCGATTCTTATAGTGGGCTGGTTTTATGTGGGCCGGCGCTTTATGCTCTACAGCATTTTCGGGATGATCGTCTTTTCCATGGCCGTGGAATGGATTCCCGCAACAAGACCCGTTGAAGACCCCATGCTGGCGGCCCTGCTTTGCGGCATTGTTTCAGGTGTGGGCTGTGCACTGATATTAAAATCCGTGGGATCAGCCGGGGGAATTGATATTATATCGGTTATCCTGCTCAAGCAATTCTCCATCCGCCTGGGAACCTCAACTCTTTTTACAAATGCCGTAATCCTTTTGGTGTCCATGATTTTGTTCTCCATGGAATCCATTCTTTATACATTAATTCATATATTTGTAGCCTCCCGGGTAATTGATCTGGTCATAACAGGCATGAGCAAACGCAAAGCTGTATTCATCGTCTCTAAACAATGGAAAGATATCCAACAGCAAATCCTCAAACAATTAAACCGGGGCGTGACCATTATTAACGGGTGCGGCGGATATACGGGAGAAGAGGCAAACATGCTTTATACCGTTGTAACCTTTGGTGAACTGAGTCACTTAAAGGCCCTTGTGAAAAAGACGGATCCAAACACATTTCTGGTAGTTTCCGATACCTTTGAAGTTATGGGCTATGGTATTGGGAACCAGCCCCATTGGTGATTACACCAATTAATCCCTCCGTCCCTAAAAAGAGCACGAATCAAACCCTTTCGTGCTCTTTTTATTTGGCCTTGATCATTGTTTGGTCCAAACTGTAGGGGCGGATTCCATAATCCGGGTTGGTTTCCCGAACAGGGCAGATATCGGAATCTGCCCCTACCCAATACATGGCCGAGAGGATGATCAAGGCCTTTTTATTTTTTTTCGTAATCTGGGACTGACAAGTGTCAGATACCATTTCATGCGTTACAGATGAGTTATCTGGTATTATTTTTTATTTTTAATTTTGTTTTTTCCGGGTTGGTTTCAAGGTGTTTGTAACGCTTCAGTGAAATATCAGCAAATGTTCCTAAAATCCTTTTGATATCGGAATTATTCCAGATGTTTTGAAAACCTTCCTGTTTCAGCAGACTATCTTCAATCAAATAGCTCTTTTTTCCATCTGTTTTAAGGCGGATATCCTCAGAATCAATTTTCACACGATCTTCAAAGATATCATTTAACAACTTAATCACAGTATAATTAAAAAACTTCTTAACATCTTCAGTTGATTCAGCGGTGTTCATTTTATTCCTGAATCCATGAAGCACTTCATTCTCATGTTTACTGAACGAGATCTGTTTTGTCATAAGTTTCTCCTAATCAATAATGGATTATAAGAACCATAACACATTTAATCTTATAAAATTCAATGCATTATGCTGTCTTCAATCAATCTCCCTGCCAGGATTTATACAAAACTCAATCTGAAAAAATTCAAAGGGATGCAGGACTTTGATTTCGTGTTCATGCAATTTTATGTTTGCTTAATTGTTTATTATATATGACAAATCTTATTTTTCAAGACCCCGTTTCCAACCCAAATCCACCATACCTGGCTTTTGGGCTGGGCACATCCTTCGCACTCACGTCCTGTTCTTCTGCGATAGATAACGCCCACGATTTGTCATCGGCTTCAGCCATCAATCCCTCCTGATCGTTACCCCACGCGGGTCTGTATGACAACTCTGTCAGCAGTGCAAAATGATCCGAACCAAAGTAAGGCAAACGTTTAATCGAAGTCACGGTGAAATGATGGCTGTGAAACAGGTGATCCAACGGCCAACGTATAAATGGGTATTTGGCATGAAACGTATTGAACATTCCCCGTCCCACCCGCGGATCCAGTAATCCGCTAAGCTTGCGAAACAAGCGTGTAGTTGCCGACCAGGCTACATCATTAAGGTCTCCTGTCACAACAACAGGCTGATCACTGTCCCCCACGCTCCGGGCAACAATCACCAGTTCCGCATCCCGTTCCGCAGATTCGGGATTCTCTGTGGGACTGGGGGGAGCAGGATGGAGAAAATGGATACGTACCGGGTCGCCCGAGCGCAACTTGATTTGGGCGTGCATTGAGGGAATATCGTCCTCAATAAGGTATGATATTTCCGTATTCTCAAGCGGCAAACGAGAGTAAACATGCATGCCGTAGAGATTGTCCAAAGGACATTTCATGCTGTAGGGCATGTCAGCTTGCAGCGTATCCAGATGACGTTGCCACCACTGATCAGACTCCAGCGTCACGAGTACATCCGGCGCGTATTGGCTAACCAGTTTCAAAAAAGCGTCGGCTTGCCTGTTAGGTGTTAATACGTTGGCCGTGAAAATGCTGAGTTTGCGATTGGGGCTATGGGTTTTTGTCGTTTTAACTTCTGATCGCCAGAAAATCGTGTACGGCATAACCCACCACAACTGCCAGGCCAGGCACACCAGTGTGATGCTAATGAGAGCCCAAGTCTGGGTTTTTGCAAGATCAAGCGATATCACTTGTATCAGGATTAATAATGATGCAACGGCCGCCAGTTGCATGCGTGGAAAATCCAGTCCCCGTATTAGCCAATGAGGATGGCGCCATAAAGGTAATAGCGTAGCCGCAAGCAACATGACGGTAGCAATAACAATAGGTATCTTCATGGCTTACCCCGTTTTAATCGTTCCATATTATCCGATGTGGTCTTCGTTCATACACTTCCGTTAACGCCGCAATCATTTGGCTCGCTGCCTAACAATAATATGATGTGTGGTTCTGTATATCCCTTATACTCGATGATTAAGTTATACCCTTTATATATCTGGATAACATACGAAAATTGAAAGTATCCAAGTCAGAATAATTTTTTAAAATTTCAACGAGGAAATTCATAGCACCATTCGAAATGGTTCGCAAAAATTTTCATTCAATTTTATACATACTCAAGCTGGAAGATTATAGTTCAAGAACCCTTGCATCAATCTTAATTTTCAAAATCATGTATTCGGATGATAGCGTCTATGGGAAGAAATAATGCCGAGGTCCACAATAATGGTATAAACCGCTCCGGGAGATTCTATTCTAAGAGGGCCAATCATAGTGTCGTTTCAATATTATGACAAATCTTATTTTTCAATACCTGACCCCATTTATGACCCTTATGCTGGAAAGAAGATACAATTAGAAGATCGTGGTCTATCCCCTATTTGCTGAGTGCTAACACCCTGGCGTTAAGCTGCGAGCTGTTCTGGCGCGGGCCATGGCTCTGCATGGGCCGTGACAGGGCTGGCTGTCAGCTTGAACGGCTTGTTTCTCCTTATTCGTTATGCCAATATTTCTTCAATTGGCAGTAATTGCTTACCATGGCGAACGGTCAGAATAGATATTCGTTTTTCTTCAATCCGATACACTATTCTGTAATTCCCATAGATTATTTCTCTATATTGATCTTTGTTGATTTCAGGAACAATTCTTCCTGATTTAGGAGACGATGCTAAACTTTCAACTTTTGAAAATATTTTGTCCACCCAATTTTCAGCGGTAGTTGGTTTCTCTTTTGCTATGTAGTTTGCAATTTCGGCTACTTTATCGATAGCCAATGGAGACCAGATTATTTTCATTTAAAAATCCGTTGCATAATCATTTCTTTTGCTTCATCGTGTTCGACTCCTTCTCCATTGTCTATCTGGTTGATTGAAGTTTGTATGTCTGTCAAAAGCTCCATCTTTTCTTGCATTGATTCATATTCAGTGACATCTAAAAGAACTGCAACCCCTTTTCCATGCTGGGTAATGACAACCGGTCTTTTGGTATCGTGAACTTGTTTAATAAATGACGCAATCCCGGTTCGAACTTCCGAAAGAGGTTTAATATCTTGGTCTATCCTTAATCTTTGCATTGCATATCTCCTTATTATTTTTTGTACATTTTAACGTACTATATTTGGATACGCAATGTGTTTTTTTGAGGGCATAATTCTTGCTCCTCTGCGGTCGCGGCTTTTTGCGACCCGTAGCAAGAGCATTGTTGGAAACCCATATAATTCTTATAATGCTGTTTTAGAGGTCGAAAACATTAACCTAAGCCTGTCTTGAAGGTGTTCTTAAAGGATATTCGTTTTTATTTCAGTTGGTTGGCTGAGCCCGTTCCCGATCCCTGAGCCCGATCCCGCCCGGTCTTAACTCATTTCGTGTGTTTAAAATATCTATTCCCCAAAAGCAACCGTAACGCCAAATTTCCGGCAAAGGATCTTCAGTGAGTGTTCCCAAACCGGTGCTCATAATTTTATATGTCAGCCTTTTTTACAGCTTGAAAAATGCATCGACAAACTTACGCTTAAAATTTCACCGGCGCACTGACAACCAAAAAAATATTAGCTTTAATTTCAATATGATATATTTTTTTTATCCCTGTTTTTGTATTCGGCACCATAGTTGCTCTATAGAGTCCCAGACAAGAAAACCTTCTTTTCAACTTAGGAACAAAGGGGCAAATCTTGAGCAAATTAAAACAAAACAGACAGTGGCTGAAAAGAGCAATTTTTCTTAATATGACTTTTTTCCCCATGATCCCTTTTATTATTGTTGTGGGGGTCAGCTTCTACTTCTTTTCGTCAACCCTGGAGAAATCCACCCAGGCCAGCCTTGAAAGAATCCTGACAGACCACCGCAAGATGATTGAATCTTTCCTGCTTGAAAGAAAATCGGATCTTGAACTGATCACCCGGGCATATACGTTTGAAGACATCATGGCCGAAGGCGCCATCAGCACCATCTGCCAAAGTCTTCAAAAACGGTCGCCGGCCTTTGTTGACCTGGGGCTGTTCGACGAAACCGGTAAACACCTAAAATACTCCGGTGCCTTTGCCCTGGCAGGAAAAAGCTACACCCAGGAACCCTGGTTCCAGAGAACCATGCTCCGAGAATTTTATATCAGTGATATTTTTCTAGGATATCGTAACCTCCCCCATTTTGTTGTGGCCGTGCGCAGGACTGAAAACAACCAAACCTGGGTGCTGCGTGCCACCATTGACACCGCGTTCTTTGACTCCATGGTATCCGGGGTGCGCATCGGCAAAACAGGTGAAGCCTATATTTTAAACCACGAGGGGGTCGCCCAGACCGCCAGGCGTTCCGGGGACATCGCCCTTCTTGATAAAGATCCGGCTTTTGGGTGGATGAACAAACAATTTTCCGCCAACCGGGAGACCTTCCAGTTGTCACCCAAGGGACAACCTTTTTTATATGCAGTATCCAAACTGACCAATAAATCCTGGTATCTGGTGGTACGCCAGGAAAAACACGACGCCTACAGAGCCCTTTACTCTGCCGTCCTGATCTGTGTGGTCATCGCCATTTTAGGACTGACGGCCCTGGTGGTTCTGGCCTATGTCACCTCCACGACCATATGTCGGCGCATGGATCGCCTGGACGAAGAAAAGGAGCAGCTGGGCAGCCAGTTGATCCGAGCCGTGCAACTGGCGGAAATCGGGGAAATGGCAGCCGGATTTGCCCACGAAATCAACAATCCTTTACAGATCATTAAAAGTGAATACGCCCTGATCAAAATTCTCATGGAAGAACTATACCCAGGCAAAGAGGGTAAGGAAAAAGACGTCGATCCCCAAGCCTTAAATGACATCCGGGAAAGTGTGGACCAGATCCATAAACAGGTAGAGCGCTGCCACGAAATCACCTCTGCCATCTTAAAATTCGGCAGAAAAAAAGAAGTCAAGCACACTACCCTGAATCCAGGCAAGGTTATTCCCGAAATCCTCAAACTTGTTCAAAACTCCGCCCATACCAGCGGTGTAGAGATCACCACCCGGATTGAAGAAAACGTACCAAATTTCATGGGCGACCCCGGCCGGTTCCAGCAAGTCATGCTTAATCTGGTCAATAATGCCATACATGCCGTTACCAGCCGGCACGGTGCCAAGGGCGGCGAAATTGAAATAAGTGCCGCCCGAACCCGGAACGATGAAGGCCGGAACATGGTTGATATTCAGGTTAAAGACAATGGTTGCGGAATAGCGCCGGAACATATGGATAAAATTTTTTCACCCTTTTTCACCACAAAAGCCGTTGGCAGGGGAACGGGCCTGGGGCTTTCGGTATGTTTCGGCATCATCGAAAGTTTCGGCGGCACCATGTCTGTGGACAGCCGTCCCGGAGAAGGCACCGTGTTTTCCATTCAGCTTGCGGCACATGAAAATCAATCGTCTTAAAGGAGGACAACCTAATGGAGAAGATGAAACTGTTACTGGTCGATGACGAAACCCGCTATCTTGAGACCACCCAAAAACTCATTGAAAGAAAGGGCTATGAGGTGTGGACAGCCCCAAGCGGAGAAAAAGCGCTCCAAACCATGGCGGCCCACAACATCCATGTGGTGATCCTGGATGTCAAAATGCCCGGGATGGACGGCAATGAGACCCTTAAACAGATCAAGGAGCTGTACCCCTTAACGGAGGTGATCATGCTCACCGGTCATGCCACGGTGGACTCCGCCATAGACGGCCTGAAATCAGGTGCCTGGGATTATCTGATGAAACCTGCAGATATTGAAGACATCATTGAAAAAGCTGAACTGGCCTTCCAGAAACGCATGAACCAGGAAGAAAAAATCCGCTCTGCCCAGGCCAAACAGTACCTGAAATCCCCCCGGGAAATTCTCAAACAGGGGAAAGACTAATCTGAAAAGAGGAGTAAATTGAATGAAACAAGATAAGAAAAAAGTCACCGGGTATGACAAATACATAGACTGGAAGATCTTTATCATTCCTGTGGTCCTGTTCTTTGCTGTGCTCTTTATGCCCACCCCGTACGGCATGAAGGATGTAGGCATGGAATACAGCATTGCCCCGAAAAAAGTGGTCTCTTATATTACAAATGAACTATTCTCGGTTAAAAGTGAAGAGGCCGCCCAATGGCAGTTGCTCACCGCCCAAATCATGGAACAGAACATGCGCATCGGTGCGCTTAGCAAGGAAAGATTTCTGGACCGGGATGCCAAATGGTGTAAAAAATATGACATCCCGGCCCAGAAGGCGAACCTTGAAAAGGCAAAGGAGTATGTCGGCAACAGCATCAACGATGCTGATTTCAAGACCTTGATGACCAATGCACTGGAACTGCGGAAAAACGGGCTTAAATATGAAAATCTCAAGGACAAGGACAAAGCAAACGCAGACAAAGGTGCCTGGCAAATCAAGGTATCCATTGCCATGGGTGTTTTTGTGGTCCTGTGTTTCCTAACCGAGTGCATTCCCTTGCCGGCAGTTGCCTTCTGTATTGGTTTGATCCTGGTGTTCACCGGCGTGGTCAGCCGCCAGCAGGTGGCCATGCTCTACTGGTCCGATGCCTGCTGGTTCATCATGGGGTCACTGATGTTTGCAGCCGCCTTTGTAAAAACCGGGGTGGACAAACGGGTGTGCATGATGATGTTCAAACGTCTGGCCGTGCCCAATCCCAAATGGATCACCCTGATCTTCTTTTTAATCATCACGCCGTTAGCCGCCTTTATATCCGACCATGCCCTGGCGGCCATGTTCCTGCCCATCGGTATGCTGCTCTATCAGAACAGTCTGACCGAAGAGGTGCCCGAGGACAAAGAGCTTGCCAAGCTGTTGATGATCTCCATTGCCATGGCCTGTAACATCGGTGGTCCGGGCGCACCGTCCGGCGGTGCCAGAAACGTTATCATGATGACCTATCTTACCGACATGTTCGGCCTTGATATCGGTTACTTCCAGTGGGTCACCTATTGTTTCCCCTTTCTCTTCCTCATGATTCCGGTTTCCTGGTTCATCATCAACATACGCTTCAGGCCTAAAACCGTTAGCCTTGCACCTGCCATGAATCACCTGCGCCGGGAAATCGACCGCATGGGCGCCTGGAACAAGCATCAGATCTGGGCACTGATCATTTTCCTGGTTATGGTGTTCGGCTGGTTTACGGAAAAAGCCTTTTACAATATGGGTATCTACCCCATTCGCCTGGGTATCGGCGTGATTGCCGTGGCCGGTGCCATCGCTTATATCCTGGCCGGCGTGGTCAACTGGCGCGACTACCAGGACCGTGTGGACTGGGGTGTTGTCTGGCTCTATGCCGGGGCCATTATCTTTGGCCGGACCTTGGATTCAACGGGCGCGGCATACTGGCTGGCCCGATCCGCCATTGAATTTCTGGCCAATTTCGGCATGGATTCAGGCCTGCCGCTGATGGCCGTATCCAACGGTCTGACGGCCATCCTGACCAACCTCATGGCTGACGGTCCTGCGGCGGCATCCGTAGGTCCCATCACCCTGAACATGGCCGGCATGGTTCATCCGGGCAGCGCCTATCTGCCTTTCATGGCCATGGCCACGGCAATTGCCTCATCCTTTGCATACTGCCTGATCATCGGCACGCCCCCCAACGCCATTGTATATGCCAGCGGTTACCTTGAACCCAAAGATTACCTGAGAGCCGGTCTTCCTCTGTTCTTTGCTGCCAACGTCGTACTGCTGCTGCTCACCGGTGTTTACTGGACCTTTAGAGGATTCGGCTCCTTGCCCGGATTCTGACAGACTTTTTTAAGGAGGTCGATATGACACAGATATCAAAAAAACCAAACGCCCAAACAACCAAAAGCAAAATCTACTTTTCAAAAAAGACGGAACGGCGGGTATTTTTTTACATGACGCTGATCATGCTTGCCGCAGGGATTATAAGCAAACTCTTTTAAACAAAGGTTTATTAGGGACAGCCCAGTAAAGAGCCTTATTCAAATATGCCTTTTCGCCTAAGGAGGATAAAATGAATACACCAGCGGCACTTTCGGCATTGAAATTTTACAACCAGGGTGTGATCCGGCTGCTCATCGAACCGGTCCTGTTTTTTTCAGAACTGCCTGCGGTTCATACCACCGGCAGGGCTATAGGGTTTACAGCCCTGTGTGCCGGGTTTTATGCCGGTGCAGGACTGCTTACAGGCCCAGGCCCCCAATCCCCTGTGGTCATGGCATTGATCTATTTTATCAATGCGGCAGGCATGGTACTCATCAGTTCCATCACGGGCTTTTGCACCATGGTGATGATCAACGGCAAAAGCCGGGGCTTTTCCCTGGTGTTCGGGCTTTACGCCTATGCGTCGGGGATCACCATGCTAATTTCATGGCTGCCCTTCATGCTCTGGTTCACGGAGCCGTGGAAATACTGGTTGATCTATACAGGATTTCGGCAAAGCTGCGGCCTGTCCAAAGCCCGGGCGATTACCGTTCTTTTGATATCTGTGCCTGTCCAGTGGTGCCTGATTTATTCGGCCATAACAGCAGTCTCCGGCCGTGTGTAAAACATATTTTAAATAGGAGCAATATAAAATGAAACAACCCATAAAGGTCTTAATGGTTGATGATGAAAAACGGTTCAGGGAAACGACGCGCAAAATTCTCGAGCGCAATGGTTTTGAGACCATTCTTGCGGAAAACGGCGCCAAAGCCTTGCAATGCCTGGATCAGTCGCCGGATGTGGCCATTCTGGACATCCGCATGCCCGGCATGGACGGGCATGAGGTCCTTGAAAAAATGATTAAATTAAAACCCGATTTGCCCGTCATCATGCTTACGGGCCATGGTGATAAGGATTCGGCGGAACAGTCCCTGGTATTAGGTGCCTTTGACTACCTGTCAAAGCCTTGCGACATTGACCTTTTGTCCGATAAAATCCGGGAAGCCTGCCGGAGTAAAGAACAGACGGGGAAAATGGAAGAGGACCTGGTGGGTTCGGCGATGATCCCACTAAGTGCGTATACCACCATTGACGAACATGCCACCATTGCCGAATCCATTCAGGAACTTAAAGCTTCTTTTGTAACGCTTCCGACCTCGGACCTGATCATGGAAACCGGCCACAGATCCATACTGGTCATGGACAAGAACAGTCAAATCCAGGGCATTCTGACCATCCGTGATCTTTTAAAACAAATTTTGCCGGGCTACCTGACCTCGACCAAACCGTCCACGGCGGATTCCATCCAATACTCCCCCATGTTCTGGCGGGGGATGTTCACAAGCGCCGTAGAACAGATCGGCACCTTGACCATCAGTGAAATTATGTCTCCGGTACCCGTATCCATTGATGCGGAGTCCACCCTGATGGAAGCGGCCTGGATCATGGTGGACCAACACCAGCGCCGCCTGATTGTCACCGAGGACGGCAAATCCGCAGGGGTGATAAGGGAACAGGACCTGTTTTTTCAAATGGGAAAACACCTGATTCCCCCAAGATTAAGATAGGCCCGGATATCATCCATTAAACGCGATCATTGAGTTAAAAGAAGCCCCTTCCCGGGCCTGGTCCCAATCAACCAGCCCGGGATTTTCCAAAGGAGATCCCCATGTCAGACAATAAAAAAATATTAGCTACCCTTGACGGCTCAAAACGTTCGGAAAGGACCGTTGACTACCTATGCAGATTCAAACCGTTTAGAAACAGGAAAGTGACTTTATTTAACATAACAACGCCCGTGCCCGAAGCCTATTATGATCTGACCCAGGATTTCTTCAACCAAATGGCCGTACCTCAGGTGAAGGCCTGGGAAATAGGCCAGAAAACAATAATGACCGATTTTCTCAAGGAGGCACGCCGGAAAATGATCGATGCCGGGTATACGCCGGACAATATCGAACTCAAGCTTACAAACCGGGAAAAGGGCGTTGCCAGGGACATTCTCAACGAAATCAAAAACAATCAATACCACGGCCTTGTCATCCGCAGAAAGGGAAGTGCAAACTCTATTATTGGTGTAACCATGGGTGGCGTAGCTGCCAAGCTGGTGGAAAAAGCAGACTCTATTCCTTTGATGATAGCCGGAACCCGTGAGATCCAGCACGACCTGTGCATCGCGGTTGACGGCTCGGCAGGAGCCAAGCGCGCGATCCAGTACACAGCCGATATGATGGGAAAAACAAACTGCCGTATTCTTCTTTGCGCGATCATGCGCTCTACAGTGACCGATTCAGTGCCTGAAGGAAAGGCCCCCTTTATAGACATGTATCTTCAAGCCAAAAGCCAACTCAATGAAGCCCTGGCCGAGGCAAAACAAGTCCTGACCCAGACAGGAATATCGAAAGACCGAATCGAAGCCCGTCTTATCCAGGGGGCCCGGAGTCGGGCAGGCGCTCTTCTGGACACGGCCCGGGCTGCAAAATGCGACACCATTGTCATGGGCCGCAAGGGGGTGTCGGACGTTGACAATTTCGATCTGGGACGAATTCCCAGAAAAATTATTTTTGCGTCCAGAAAATTTACGATCTGGCTGATTCCATGATCTATTTATGCATATGCCTGTTGCGCCATAGAAAAAATATTCGTCATAACCCGGTACCTGTGCTACGCTTAGATTGATCGTTTTTGTTAATGATCGAAAAAGTTAATCCTCAAAAGATATCGACAAAAATAGATCTCATGATCGAGTTAGACATAGATCTCATCATTAAAAAAGCACCCCCCGGGTTCGGCTCCGATCAACCGGCCCGGGATTTTCCAAAGGAGCTTTCCATGTCAGACGAAAAAAAGATATTAGTTACCCTTGACGGCTCAAAACGTTCGGGAAGGACCGTTGACTATCTGTGCAGATTCAAACCGTTTAGAGACAGGAAAATAACCCTATTTAATATAATAACGCCCGTTCCTGAAGCCTATTATGATCTGACCCCGGATTTCTTCAGCAAAATTCCCATATCCCAGGTAAAGGACTGGGAAATGGGACAGAGAACGATCATGACCGAATTTCTTAAAGAGGCACGCCGGAAAATGATCGCTGCCGGGTACAAGCCGGACAATATCGAACTCAAACTTGCCAGCCTGGAAAAGGGCGTTGCCAGGGACATTCTCAACGAAATTGAAAACAATGACTACCACAGCCTTGTCATCCGCAGAAGGGGAGGTGCAGACGCCATGCTCGGCGTAAACATGGGTGGCGTAGCTGCCAAGCTGGTGGAAAAAGCAGACTCTATTCCTTTGATACTTGCCGGAACCCGTGAAATCCATCACGACCTGTGCATCGCGGTTGACGGCTCCCCAATATCCACGCGCGCGATCCAGTACACGGCCGATATGATGGCAAAAACACACTGCCGTATTCTTCTTTGCGCGATCATGCGCACCACAGTGCCGGACTCAGTGCGCCAAGGGCAGGATCCTTTTGTAGACATGTCTCTTTGGGCCAAACGCAAACTCAATGATGCCTTAATCGAGGCAAAAGAAATTTTGATCCAGGCAGGAATACCGGAAGACCGGATCGAAACCCGTCTTATCCAAGGGGCCCAGAGCCGGGCAGGCGCTCTTCTGGACAAGGCCCGGGCTGCAAAATGCGACACCATTGTCATGGGCCGCAAGGGGGTATCGGATGTTGATAATTTCGATCTGGGACGAATCCCCAGAAAAATTATTTATGCGTCCAGAAAATTTACGATTTGGTTGATTCCCTAAGAACGAGTCCGAAATAATTTAACCTGGGAGCGCGGGCGTCCCGCCGGCATCTTTACTGCGGGCGGGACGCCCGCGCTCCCGGATATAGCAAAATGGGCAAGTTATTTAAAACCCGTTCCTTAAGGAGGGACACATGGGAACACAAAATTTATCCAGAATATTCAACCCCGGATCCATCGCCGTGGTCAGTGCCGGTGACAAACAGAACCGGATCGGCCATACCCTGGTACGCAACCTCATTGAGGGCGGATTTAAGGGCGCGGTCTATCCTGTCAATCCGAAGCATGCCGGGATTATGAATATACCTGGCGTAAAAAATGTCCGTGACATCCAAGGCTTTGTGGATCTGGCCGTGGTGGCAGCGCCCATCAATCAGGTCCCCGAGGTCATTAAAGCATGCGCCGACAAAGGCGCAGCAGGTGCCGTGATCATCAATGGCGGAGGCAGGGAGACAGGGGATCAAGGGGCCCGAATCGAACAACAGATCAAGGCCGCTGCCGGGCAACGCGGCATGCGCATCATCGGCCCCAACTGCATCGGCATTGCCCATCCCCCGTTGCACCTGAATGCATCGCATATGCCGGGCTCGCCGGCCAAGGGACGCATTGCCTTTTTGTCCCAATCCGGCTCAGTGTGCGCATCGGTCATGGATCTGGCTGAAAAGGAAAATCTGGGATTCAGCCATATTGTCAGTTTAGGATCCATGCTGGACGTTGATTTTGCAGACATGATTGATTATTTAAGCGAGCAACGGGGCGTGGACAGCATCATCATGTACATGGAAAACATGACCCGAATCCGAAACTTTATGAGCGCAGCCCGGGCTGCCTCCCGGATAAAGCCTATTATCTGCCTGAAATCCGGGCGTTCGGCGGCCGGTGCCCTGGCAGCCTCGGTTCACACCGGCGCAATTGCCGGAAATGATGCGGTCTATGACATTGCCTTTGAACGGGCAGGTATCCTGCGGGTTGACACGCTTGAACAATTATTTGACTTCACCCGGATTCTGGCAAGACAACAACGGCCCACAGGCAGACGCTTGGCCATTGTTACCAATGCCGGCGGTCCCGGTGTCATGGCGGTGGATGCCCTTTCATCCTTTGGCCTTAAGCCCGCTGTGCTGAGCATTGAAACCATTGAGGCCCTGGAGGCCACCCTTGAAAAAGCATGGAGCAAAACCAATCCTGTGGATGTCCTGGCAGATGCCTCCCATACCCAGATTGCCAGAGCCGTTACAGTTGCAGCCCAGGCCCCGGAGGTGGACGGCATCCTCATGATCCATTCTCCAGTGGACCACTTTGCCCCGGCTGACCTCGCCCAGGTTCTGGCAAAACAGATACCGGCCCTGCCCGGCCCTGTATTTACGGTCTGGCTGGGCGGCACAAGCATGGACAACGCCCGGAAAATTCTCAATGAAAAAGAGATACTGACCTATGACACCCCGGAAAAAGCGGTCAGGGCATTTGCGGGATTGTACAGGCACAGCCGCAACATTGACATGCTCAACGAAATACCGGTCAGACGCGACATCAAACTGAAAATAAACCATGAGCAGGCCGGATCAATCATTGACTCCCATATGAAAAACGCCCCGCTCCGACTAAATGAAACGGATGCCAAAACGATTCTGGAAGCCTATGGTATACCCGTAAACCGGACAGAACCTGCCCAGGCCAACGCATCTGCACCGGACTATGAACTCTATGTCGGTGCCAAACTGGATGCCCGGTTCGGGCCGGTCATTAAATTCGGCATGGGGGGTGCGATGTCTGAAATCCACCAGGACATCGCGCTAGCCCTGCCGCCCTTAAATTCAGCCCTGGCGGCCCGGACCATCAGCGCCACAAAAGTATCCAAAGCCTTAACAGGACACTGTCAATTCAAGGCCGTGGACCACGATCTTGTGGAAAACCTTTTAATACGCTTAAGCCGCCTGGTCACCGATTTTCCCCAAATCAGTGAACTGGAAATTAATCCTGTGGCGGTCACCAATGGACAACTTATGGGGCTTAGCGCGCGCATCCACCTGGCCCCGCCCCCGGTGTCAGCGCCCGACCACCTTATTATAAGTCCCTACCCGGCCTGGCAGGAACAGCTGTATACCACCCATGACAGTGAACAGGTGCTGATCCGTCCGGTGAAGCCCGAAGATGCCGAGCCCATGATGGACTTTTTTGAAAATCTGTCGAAACAGACCATATATTTACGATTTTTCACACCGCTTAAACAATTGTCCAAGCGGATGCTGATCCAGCTTACCCAGATTGATTATGACCGGGAAGTTGCCCTGGTGGCTCTGCTTTCGACCCCATCCGGAGAAAAAATTATTGGAAGCGCCAGAATCATATTCACCGCCAACGGCACCGAGGGCGAATTTGCCATCATGCTGGCGGATTCCTGGCAGGGCAAAGGGATCGGGGCAGCCCTGCTGAAGTCCTGCCTGGCGTTTTCCAAACGATACGGACTGAAACGGGTATTTGGCACGGTGCTGCGTACAAACAGGCAGATGCTTCGCCTTGCCGACAAACTGGGATTTAAAAAGGTCAGAACGTCGTCTTCAAGCGAAGTTGAAATCATTATTGACATCGAAAAACTAGATCTTTACACACTGTAAAAAAACGTGACAGGTGACAGCCTTTTTGACCGCTTGTCACGTTTTTTAAAATACCTCATCATTTCAGCGAATTAGCTCCCATTTTCAACTCTTTTCTCTCTCTGGCATATATCTTGATATTCTTGTGTATAAACACTTAAGCCGAATAAAACGGCCTCACAGGAGCCATAGATATTATGCCCGAACCCATCACAGACAGAAAAGAATTTTATCAAGTACTTACCCGGAATATCAGAATCCGTATCCTGCTGGTTTCCATTATCCCCATGATGCTGACCTTGGGGATTCTGTGCCGGCAATTTCATCTGGCTTATTCTGAAAAGATCAGCGCCCATATCGGCGAACTGGTGCTCAAGCATACCCAGAACATTGATACCTTTCTCAAAGAAAAACTGGGAAACATCCGCTACCTGTCCCGGCAGCTGTCCATAACCGATCCGGATATGGCCCAGCAGTTTCTAACATCACAACTATCTGAACTTAAAGATGAATATGGTGATGTATTCACGGATTTGGGCCTTGTGAATTCTGATGGAATCCAGTTTGCCTATGAGGGGCCTTTCCGCCTTAAAAATGCCGATTACAGCCAGGCGGACTGGTTTTTAAATGCCATGGACAGTCCCTATTATATTTCCGATGTATTTGCAGGGCTTCGGGGCCACCCCCATTTTATTCTGGCAGTCAAATTGTCAGCCCAGGGCCGCAGCTATATCCTGAGATCCACCATTAATTTTACAACCTTTAACAGTCTGGTGGAAAACGTGCAGATCGGCAGGACAGGTACGGCATTCATTGTCAATGCCAAGGGACAGCTCCAAACCCATCCCCGCTCGGGAACCATGGAAACCGTCCCTTCATTTATTGCGGATCCAGCCATTTTCAAAGACAAGCAGACACGGATTCTCAAACATGAAAACGACAATGGCAATACCTACCTGTATGCCTTGGCCTTGTTCAAAACAGTAGACTGGCGCATGGTGTTTAGCCAGGACGCCGGGGATGCATTAAGTGAGATGTGGAATGCCGAACTGTTCACCCTTATCATATTCCTGCTGGGCTGCGCAGCCATAGTGTCAGTTTCTTTTACACTCTCTAAAAACCTTGTCAAACGCATTGCAAGGGCAGACCGCAAAAATGAAGCCATGAACCAGCAGGTGGTGGAAAGCGGCAAACTGGCCACCATTGGCGAACTTGCTGCAGGCATTGCCCATGAAATCAACAACCCTGTAGCCATCATGGTGGAAGAGGCCGGCTGGATGAGCGATCTTCTTGAAGAGGAACCCGGGATGACCCCGGACAACAAGAGTGAGTTTCACCGGGCCATTGAACAGATCACAACCCAGGGCCGTCGCTGCAAAGATATTACCCACAAATTGTTAAGTTTTGCCCGGAAAAGCGATGCCACAGAGGCAGATATCAACATTAACGACACCATCCGGGAAATTGTGGACCTCACCGCCCAGATGGCCCGGTATAACAACGTCACCATCTCCACCCGGCTTGCCCCGGACCTGCCCTTTATCCGATTTTCCCCTTCAGAACTGCAACAGGTCATTTTAAACCTGACCAACAACGCCATTGATGCCATGGGCAAAGACGGCGGTACCGTAGAAATTGTAACCGACATCAACACCCAAGACGATAACATGATTGAAATTAAGGTGGATGACAACGGCCCCGGTATTCCCGCCCAATATCTGGACCGGATTTTCGATCCCTTCTTCACCACCAAGGCCGTGGGAAAAGGCACGGGATTGGGCCTTTCCATCTGTTACGGCATTATCCAAAAAATGGGCGGTACAATTGAAGTGGAAAGCCATATGGGACAGGGGACCTGTTTCTTAATCCGATTGCCCCTAACTGCCCCCAAGACAACCAAATCGTCAGTAAACAATAATACACCCAATAACTTTTAAACCATTTAGGGAGACGTTACAGATGAAACTTTTATTTGTCGATGATGAGAAAGCCTTTCTGGACACCCTGATCAAGCGGCTTGAAAAACGCGAACTCAAAGCAGACGCCGTTTATGACGGGCAATCCGCCATAAGCTTTCTGTCTGAACACACCAACACGGATGTGGTGGTCCTTGACGTGAAGATGCCCGGCATGGACGGTCTTGAAACACTTCAAGCCATTAAAAACGAAAACCCGCTGGTGGAAGTGATCATGCTCACGGGCCATGCCACAGTGCAAAATGCCATTGAAGGGATGAAACGCGGTGCATTCGATTATTTGATGAAGCCCTGTAATCTCGAAGAGCTCATCGCCAAGATTGAACAGGCGGCAACTAAAAAATTTCAGCATGAGGAGAAAATCATGGAGGCCAGGGCCAAGGAGATCACAGGCCGCATGGTTTAGGAGATAAAAATGAAAAACACCCCTTTACCCCATACCCGCCTGCTGATGGTGGATGATGAACAGGGCTTTGTGGATGTACTGGCCAACCGGCTGGGTCGTCGGGGGATAGACGTCGTCAAGGCCTATTCCGGTGCGCAAGCGCTGCGGGCGCTTCGCGAAGTCAGGTTTGATGTCATGGTCCTGGATCTGAAAATGGAAGATATGGACGGCATTGAGGTGTTGAAAATTGTCAGGAAAATGGCCCCGGATCTGCCGGTGATCATCCTGACCGGACACGGATCGAGAACAGCTGCAGAGGACGGTATGAACTTAGGCGCGTTTGATTACCTGACAAAGCCCTGCGAACTTAAAGAATTAATGGAAAAAATCAGCCTGGCACGGCAGGCCAAAAACAAACAGAACGGAGAAACAAAGAAATGATATTTAAATCGAACGGATTCAAACTGGCGGTAGCAGTCTTGATAGGCGTAATCGTATTTATTCTGCCCAGGCCGGAAGGAACAAAATTTAAGCTTTCCGGCACCGGTGCAGACCAATTGAGCCAGTCCGTCGCTCAATATTTTTCAACCCAGGAAACAGCACCGGGAAAGCCTGTGATTCTGACGGCCAAAGCCCCCGGCACGGAACAGGCCCGGGCACAATACCTTGCCAACCAGGCTGAGGAACTGGGCCTTTCAGAAGTTAATGTGGATTATGTGGACGGACTGAGCCCCAAAGCCAAACGATTTTTATCAGTTCTGGCCGTCCTCATTATTTTGTTTGTGGTTGAGCCCATACCCCTTGAAATCACGGCAGTGCTCATCGGCGCCTCCCTTGTCATCCTTGGTATTACCGATGTGAAAGGGGCATGGGCGCCCTACATGCATCCTGTTGTTATTTTCATCATGTGCTGCCTTATCTTTGCCATTGCCCTGGACAAAGTGGGGCTGACAAAACGACTGGGTTACTTTATTATTAAAAAAGCGGGCAATTCCGTAACACGATTTACCTTTATCATTGCTATAGGATTAGGGTTGGCGTCCTCTTTCATGCACGATGCAGCCGCCTGTGCCATCGGTATTGTCACCATGCTGCCCCTGATGCGGGCCGTGGGCATTGAGCCCAATACCAACACGGCCAAATTCATGATGCTGTCCCTGCCTTTTGCCTGCTCCTGCGGCGGCATGGGAACCCTGGTGGGCGGTGGCCGGTGCATGGTGTCCGCTGCATTTTTAAAAGAATTCACCGGGATTGAGATTACCTTTTTTGACTGGATCAAGTATTGTATGCCCGCGGCCATCATCTGTGTGCCGGCCGCTGTACTCCTTGTTTATTTGGTCTACCGGCCGGACCCCAAGTTCAAACTGCCCGATTTTGACGAGGAGTTAGGTCCCATGACAGCAACCGAAAAAAAAGCCTTGATCATCATTGCAATCTCCTTTGTATCATGGTTGACCAAAGGCATACACGGACTGCACTATTCCGTCACCGGTATGGTGGGCGTAACCTGTCTGGTGCTGTTCGGTGTGCTTAAATGGCGGGACATCAACGATAACCTGGAGTGGGGCACAGCGTTGTTCATCTTTGGCGGTGGTATCTCCCTGGGCCTTGCCATGGGCTATTCCGGTGCAGCAGACTACTTTGCCAACCTGTTCTTCCCGCTGATCCAGGGTAAAGGCTGGCTGGTGCTCTTTGTGGGAGTGGGTGTGTTCGGCGCCCTTGTTACCAATGCCATGGCCAATGTGGCAGCAGCGGCGTTAATTCTGCCCATTGTTATCCCCATGGCCCAGTTGGAAGGGGTGAATCCCATGATTCTGGCCCTGGGGCTTGGTATGGCCACATCATTTGCCATGCTGCTGGTCATTGGCTGTCCGCCCAATGCGATTGCCTATTCATACAAATATTTCAAGTCCTCGGACCTGACCAAACTCGGGCTTGTGACGACACCGGTGCTTTTGTTGATCCTGATAGGCGTGGTATGTACATGGTGGAAGCTTTTAGGCTTAATATAGGAGGCATGTGCTGAACCTGATGGAAATCAATACCCTTGAAAATGATACCGGCAAGGTTATCCGTGTGCTGCTGGTAGACGATGAAGATAACTACCGCAACGCCGTTGCCCGGCGTCTGGAACGACGAAATATGGTTGTCAGCCAGGCGCCGGACGGGACCGCCTGCCTGGAATACCTCGGCGGAAACGAAGCCGATGTGGTGATTCTGGATATGAAAATGCCCGGCATGTCCGGTATGGAGACCTTTAAGAGCATTCGCAAATACTATCCGGGCCTGAAGGTTATTTTTCTGACCGGAAATGCCGCTTTAACCGAAGGGGTGGAAGGAATTAAGGCCGGTGCTTTTGACTACCTTGCCAAACCCGTGGAAATCGACCATTTGGCCGGTAAAATCCGCCAGGCCTGGGAACTCAAACGCCTGGAGATGGCCCGGGAGCGGGATAAAATCTTCAGGCGGCGTCTGGAAAAACGCATGATCCACACCCAGCGTTTGGCCTCCCTTGGCACCATGTCCACAGGTATTGCCCATGAGATCAACAATCCGTTGGCCATTATTAAGGAGTCGGCCGGATTCATACGCATGGTGCTGGAGGATTCGGACCGGATTCCGGAAAAAGAAATGCTTTTCAAGGGACTTGAAAAAATAGAAAAAAGCGTGGACAGGGCCAGACGGATCACCCACCAGCTGCTGGGCTACGTCCGAAAACAAGGGCATGAACTGACCCCCGTGGATATCCGCGGGCTCACCGAAGATACAGTGGCGTTGATCAAACAGAAAACACAAGCTAAAAAGGTAACTGTACAATGGGAGCATGAACCTGAACACGAAATGCTGATGCACACGGATCCTTTCCAGGTGCGTCAGGTGTTGATAAATCTTTTGGAAAACGCGGTGGATGCCGTGGATACGAATGGAGAAATCCGACTATCTCTTTACCGAAAGGAGCAATCGGTCTGTCTCAAAGTCCGGGATAACGGCAGCGGCATCACGCCGGAACATATGAAAAAAATATTTGATCCTTTTTTTACCACCAAACCCAATGTATCGGAAAATGAGTCCGGCACCGGACTGGGATTGTTTGTGGTACACAAGATCATGACCGGACTTTCAGGCAGTATCCACGTGGAATCAGAACCCGGCCAGGGCACAACCTTTACGATCTGTCTGCCCGAATGGCAATCCGACTAAACAATTATATATAAGTTTATAAGTTCTTTCATAAATTTTTAAGGAGAAAAACCCATGGTAAAAATACCGGTAAAAATCTTGATCGTTGATGATGAAAAAGATTTTGTGGAGATGTTTTCCCTGCGCCTGACCCGGCAGGGGGAAAAGGTATCCGTCGCCTATTCAGGACAAGAAGCCCTTGACCTGCTTGAAAAAACCAAGATCGATGTGGTGATCCTGGATATCCGCATGCCCGGCATGGACGGCATTGAGACCTTGAAAAAAATCAAGTCAAGTTATCCCCTGGTGGAAGTAATCATGCTCACCGGGCACGGCTCCACGGAAACGGCTGTGGAAGGCATGAAGGAAGGGGCCTTTGATTACCTCTTGAAACCGGCGGATTTTGAAGATATCAGTGAAAAAGTGGCCAATGCCTGGAAGCGCAAGGATGAACAGGAAGAACGCATCCGCAAGGCTGAAGCAAGGCTTCTGCTCCGGCGCACCGGGGAGATTTAGCGCCTATCCAGAAATATTCTTTTTGACCAATTTCCGGTAGGTTGGGTTGAGAAACGACACCCAACGCAGGGATTGGTTCTAACATCGGCCGCTGTAGGGGCAGGCCACCGTGCCTGCCCTAACGAGGGTAACCACAGGGGGATTGCCCCTACAAAAAATGGCCGACAATAGAATCAAGCCCCCAACGCAGATCAATGGTTGGGTGTCACTCCGTTCAACTCAACCTACATAGTGGACTAAATTAGAACCAAGCCCGAAAAGAAGAAATAAGGAAATGTTATTAATGAGCCTGAGACAACGGGTATATCTTGCCAATGCCGTACTTTTAGGAATAACGGTCATGGGAACCATTGCCATGATCTGGTATACCTATAAAACAGAAAATCTGTTCAACGGTATTGTTGCAAGGCATATTCCTATGTATCAGACCGCTGAATCCCTTGAAACCTCTTTGCTCAACCAGAAAGGGTATCTGTCCTATTATCTTTTGGACAAAAATCCTGAATGGCTCAGGCAGCTGGCTGACTTTAAGCTGGATTTTGAAAGTCGATTGGCCTCTGCCAAGCCCTTGGTTACAGAAGACTGGGAAAAAGAGACGCTGACCAACATTGAATCCGTGTACACAACTTATATTGCGGCCAAGAACCGGGTGGTGACATTATATGAAAAGGGCGACCCGGGTGCCGGGGCCGCCCTTCACCGGGAGGTCAGGGCAAATTTCTTCAGAATTTATGAGTTATGTGAAAAATTTAAAACCGCACATAAAAATGCCATAGACCTTTCCGTGGAAGACAGTCACTCCGATGCCAGAAATTTGCGCTATATCGGCCTTTTAGCCATTGTCACAGTGGTCCTGCTCAGCCTTTTGATCAACTATATTTTCACCCGCCACATCCTGGAACCCATCCGGAAACTGGCGGCGGAAGCAGATCACCTGGGCGACGGCAGGGTGTCCGGCAACGAGCTGGCAGCATTGAAAAGCAGTGTCCACGGCTTGATTGAAAATGCAGAACAAACCCATGCCGAACTTGTGCGAAGTCGGGAATCTTTGATGCAGACCGAAAAAATGGCCCTGGTGGGACAACTTGCCGCAGGCACCGCCCACTCCATCAGAAATCCTTTGACCTCCATTAAAATGCGGCTGTTTTCCCTGGGCCGGTCAGCCAAGCTTTCCCAGGACCAGCAGGAAAACATCAGTGTCATTTCAACGGAGATCGGGCAGATCAACAAAATTCTGGAAAACTTCCTGGAATTTTCCAGACCCCCGAAACTGACCATGAAAAAACAAAGTCCATCCCAGGTGGTGGACAATACCCTGCGGCTGTTGGAACAACGGCTGAAATCCTACGGCGTAACGGTTCATATCGTGCGCAGCGAGCTTTTGGACGATGTGCTGCTGGATTCAGGCCAATTCAAAGAGGCCCTGGTCAATATTATTATCAATGCCTGTGAAGCCATGAAAAAGGGAGGCAATATCACCATTACCGAAACCATGGACAGCATTAACAAAAACAGGGATACTGCGGTGATAAGAATCCAGGATTCCGGGCCCGGCATTCCCGCATCTATCCAGGACGACGTTTTCAACCCGTTTTTCACAACCAAGGACGATGGGACGGGTCTGGGATTAAGCATCTGTTTTAATATTATCAGCGAGCATGGCGGATGTTTGGTACTGGACAGCCGGGAAGGCCAGGGAACCTGTTTCACCATCACACTGCCCGCAGGAGAGGATGTACATGGCAAAGATTCTGATCATTGACGACGACGACCAGCTGAGAATCAGTTTTTCCAAACTTCTCACCGAAGAAAACTATGACGTGGTGTCGGCAGCTTCCGGAGAAGCCGGGATTGAAATCGTCAGCACAACGTCTCTGGATCTGGTGATTCTGGATGTACGCCTGCCGGGCATGAACGGGCTTGAAACATTTAAAGAGATAAAAAAGCTCGATGCCACCCTGCCAACCATCATTGTCACGGCATTCGGCACCACAGACACCGCCATTGAAGCCACCAAGGCCGGCGCCTTTGACTACCTGCTCAAACCCTTTGACATCCCTGAAATGCTTAAATTGATTACCCAGGCCATTGATGCAGGCTATTGTATGCGCACCCCGGTGCATGTGGATGCCGAACCTGCGACCTATTCTCCGGACGCCATTGTGGGCCAGAGTCCCGGCATGCAAAAAGTGTATAAAATCATAGGCCGTGTGGCCCAGACCGATGCCACGGTGCTGATCCAGGGCGAATCGGGCACCGGCAAGGAGCTGGTGGCCCGGGCCGTGTACCAGCACGGTATCCGGTCAGATAAAAATTTTTCCATCATCAACTGCGTGGCCATTCCGGAAAACCTTCTGGAAAGCGAGTTGTTCGGCTTTGAAAAAGGGGCCTTCACCGGTGCGGCACGACGGCATATCGGCAAAATTGAACAGGCGGACGGCGGCACCGTGTTTCTGGATGAAATCGGCGACATGCCCATTTCCATCCAGGCCAAAATTCTGCGGCTGCTCCAGGAAAGATGCATTGAACGACTGGGGGGTGATGAAACCATTCCTGTGGATGTGCGCATCATTGCCGCAACCAACAGGGATCTTAAATCCGCCATTACCCAGGGGCTTTTCAGGGAAGATCTCTATTTCCGCCTCAAGGTCGTAACTATTGACTTGCCACCATTAAGGGATCGCGTAGAAGACATCAAACCCCTGAGCGCCCATTACCTGGAAAGGTTCTCCCATGAATTAAAAATCGACAACCCCGGCATCCGGGAAGAGGCCCTGGACCTTTTGAAAACATACGAATGGCCGGGTAATGTCAGGGAACTTGCCAACCTGATTCATAAGGCGCTTATCTTTAACCGGGGCAACCCCTTATCGGTCAGTGATTTAAGCCAGATTATCCGAAAACGGGAAGCCGCAGGGGAAATTTCCCAGGATGCAAGCCAGGAAGAAACCATCCGCCAATGGGTCCACACCTGCCTGTCCCACCCGTCCGGCGATCACAGTTTTGAATTCTTTTCAGACACCATCTGCGCCATGGCCGTGGAAGAAGCCCTGAAAATTTCAAACGGCAACCGCTCCCAGGCCGCCCGGCTTTTGGATATTTCTCGACCCACGCTGCATGCAAAAATTGACAAGTATGGCATCAATACTATTTCGTCTACCCAAGTTATTAGATAGTTGTTTGAGTACAATTGATTAAAAACTCAACCCAATTCTCTGTGTAATAATAAGGTGTCACCATCACGTTCCCAACACCAAAATAAAATCCACAGCAGAGATATAAGGAAGCCATAATATCATTATAATCAGGCAGACATCTGCTGCTCTCCGTTAGAAGAGAACTGCTCCATGGATTTGCCTTTTTCAATAATCGCTTCAAGCGCCTCCATTGCTTTGTCATACTGACTGAAAAAGGATTCAAGCTTTTGAACCGTCTCATCATCCCTGCCGGCAAGGCCCCGGGCCCGGTTCAAAAACCTGCTGCCAAGCTGTCTAAAGTCCTGCATCTGCGCCAGTAGTAATTTTCTGTTTTCATGACGCTGCTTTTCCTGGGCAATAACCGGGTCAAGCTGCCGGATGGAGAGTTCCACCAGCACATCCCTTGGTAGTTTGTATTCCCGGGCAAAGGCATCCAGAATGCTTAAACAGTTCCGGCTCAGGACAAAGGTCTTTTGCTTGCGCTGTTTTTTTTCAGGCTCATACTGTTTTGCTTTATCAGCAATTTGTTCAATAATATCTTTATCCTCAACCAAATGGTCAAATATTGATTTTTGTTTTACACCCAACTGGTTTGCAATCGTACTGATTAAATTGATGGCATGCTTGGGCAGTGTAAACGTTGCCCGGACAGACTGCATCCCTTTCAGTGCATTCAGGGAGAAATCTTTTTGTCTTCTTTTTGATTCATTCATTTTTTTGATCCTCCTGTTTTTCTTAAAACTAATTGATATATATTACTTTGTCAATTTTTTTATAAAAGATAATATAAACTATATTGACATGATTTTATTCGTACATATTTTAATTTCAAACAAACGGAAGGCGGGCTTAAACAAGCCAACCGGCAAATCAAAAACAAAATAAAAAGGAGTATGAACTATGTTTACAAGAATGAATGAGATCGACAGAATGTTTGGGGCCATGGATCTGCTCCGCACCAGAATGGACAGACTGTTCAATGAGATGGACAGGCCTTACCGGCGTAGACCGGCATTTACTTTAGGAGCCAATACACCCAAATTAAACCTTCTGGAAAGCGGTGACAAATTTGAAGTCCGGGCAGAACTTCCCGGCATTTCAAAGGATGACATCAGCATTAAAATCCAGGGCAACTACCTTGAAATCAGTGGAAAACGGGAAATTGAACCCCCCGAAGGATTTAAGCCCCACAGAAAGGAACGGTCTGCCACCACATTCTCACGCAGCTTTACCCTGCCCGATGAGGTTGATGCGGAAAAAGTTGATGCAGCGCTAAAAGACGGCATTTTGTATCTCACACTGCCTAAATCAGAGGCAGCCAAACCCAGACAGATCGCCGTTAACTAAATAAAAACCAGGAGGTTACCATGACTGAAAGCAAAGATATCACCAGAACCGAAAACAAGGCCATTGAAAAGACCCGTGAACTGAAAACCGCCACCCCGTCAGTGGACATTTATGAAAATGATAATGAAATCCTGCTTTATGCGGACATGCCCGGGGTTCACAAGGATGATGTCACGATAAACATCGAAAACGGCAAGCTCTCCATCTCCGGTGTCCGCCGGCTGGATCACCACGGCGTGTCAAACTGGGCGGAATTTGTGGACGTTGAATATGTCAGAAGCTTTTCCATCCCCCAGAGCATTAAGGTGGAAGATGTAGCAGCTAAGCTCAAAGATGGGGTTCTTACCCTTCACCTGCCCAAATCTGAAGCAGCCAAACCCAGATTGATTGAAGTCACGGCTGCCTAATATAAGGCTACCATCTTCTTTCTGCCGGAATCAGGAAGACTGCGGCAAAACAAACCCGCCGCAGTCTTTCTCATCCCTCACAGGACTAAATAAAGGAGGCAAATAATGAACCAGGCAAACCCCAAAGGTGCAGGCAAAAGCAGTTTTGAGTTGATTAATACGGATATATTAAAACAGATGCTGCCTGTTCACCAGGGATCTGTGATCCTGGATCTTGCCTGCGGTAAAGGACTGTATTCGCTGTTTCTTTCTAAGCTTGCAGGGCCGTCGGGACTGGTCTATGCCGTTGACCTCTGGGAAGAGGGTCTTCAGATGCTGGAAGCGGAAGCCCTGAAAAACGAGGTCGCTACCATTGCTCGCCATCAAGGCGGATGCCACCAAGGACATAGATATAGAAGCCCACAGCATTGACTTGTGCCTGATGGCCACAGTCCTGCATGATTTCAAGGAAATGAGTGCCGAAAAGGCTGTCTTAAAACAGGTTAAGACCCTTACTTAGACCCGGCGGTTGTCTGGCTGTCATTGAATTTCAAAAAAAGGATGGACCTCCCGGCCCCCCTGCAGACATACGCCTGACCAGACAGGAAACTGAAGAACTGGTCACAGGACTGGGGTTCAAAAAAACAAATGTTGCAGATATCGGTGACTACAACTATCTGGTAACGTTTACCTCACCGACATAAAAATCAAAAAGGCTTTTCAGATTTTTCTGAAAAGCCTTTATTTTTAAGTGGCCTCCCCAAGGGGATTCGAACCCCTGTCGCAGGCGTGAAAGGACTTCGATACTGCCCCATAAACACTGAAACACGCGGTTTCTCGTTGCAACGGACACAAAATAACACATCAAATACATGGCGTTTTGTGTCCGTTTTTATGTCCGCTAACATCCGTGAGATTCTTCAAAGCCCCTGGAGCGCAAAAAGACCGGATCAGCCCCGCCCACAACGACTTTAAGGCCCGGGCCTTCCCTTCCGGGGGAGGACCGGACTGCACGCGGCTCGCCCCCGAGCGGTAGACCGGCCCGGACCCCGGAAGGGGGTTTCGCAGGACACCCTTTTGGGGGAATTTCGTAACACACTGTGTTGATACGTTGTTTTATTGAATACTGTTCTTAACCAAGCAGGTATGGGCAAGTCCTGATAGCTGCATATACTGTGTCATATTTATAAGGTTTTCCTACGGGTGTAAATCACGACTGTTGGAGCAATTCAAACAGATGCCACTATCATTCTTTTGGTGACAATCTATAGAGGTCTTGCCACTGGTGGTTCTACGTTCATTTGCGCAAAACAACGGGTTGCAGTATTTCAGTCCAGGAACCAAAACCCTTGATTACACTAGCACCCCCCTCCCACTATCACCATATCTTACTGATATCATTTATCTCTTCACCCAGTTCTTTGAAGGGAAAATTTAGCTTAACCATCATGCAAGTTGGTGCAAGTTGGACAGCAAGTTGGGTCGGACCAAGCCAAGTGATTGATAAAGGAAGAAAAACTTTTAAAAGCAAGGCCGAAAACAGCCTTAAACCTAATTTTTTGAGACCAAAAATGGCAGTTTAAGAATGACTGGATGAGGCCTTTTCTTTAAGCGCTTTTGCTGTTTGCTTGTCATCAGGAACTTGCCGGATCGTCTCTGTGGGCGTCTGTGACCCCAAGGGAAGTTATGTATGGATTCTCGTGAAAGTCTTCTAAACAACAAAAACTGTACCCTATTGTTTTTGTTAATCATAGTTTGGACACGCCTTGGGTGGGTGGGACGCTGTCCAATGAGTTTCCATGTCGATTTCTCTTATTAATCTAAAAGTCACAACGATGTTTAAAGCGGAATATAGAACTTGATTAAGTCTGAATTCCGACCTATATTGAATATAATAATAATCTTATTAAGAAAAGAGCCATGAAACCGTTAAACATATCTCAAGATATCATTTCTCTGTCAGACTTTAAAAATAAAGCATCAAAAATGCTCCATAAGGTTCAAACGTCACATCGCCCCCTTGTTATCACTCAAAACGGCAAGGCAGCAGCCGTTCTTATATCTCCATCAGATTTCGACCTTTTGACCGAACAGGCCCGTTTTGCAGATGCTGTGAATAGAGGGTTGAGTGATGTTGAACATGGACGAATATTGCCGGATGAAGACTTGGAATGATCATTCGTGAGCTGATCGAGGGAAATTACCGTATCGTTTATCAAGTATTTTCAGATAAATTAGTGATACTGACCGTCTTTGAGGGACACCGCCTTTTTCCGGTCGAAAAGGTACAACATATTTGATTTGATGCTGTTATAAACAAAGAGCGTTGCGAGAGGATAGCGCCCAAATTTTTTGTGTCCGGATGTTGTGTCCGCAATACAAAAGGCTCCCAGCAAAACGCTGAAAGCCTTTATTTTTAAGTGGCGTCCCCAAGGGGATTCGAACCCCTGTCGCAGGCGTGAAAGGCCTGTGTCCTGGACCGGGCTAGACGATGGGGACACTTAACTTTTAACACTTATTAAGTTGGTGGGCCGTGCTGGGCTCGAACCAGCGACTCTCTGCTTAAAAGGCAGATACTCTGCCAACTGAGTTAACGGCCCGTAGGGCAGTGTTAAAAACAGGAGCAATCTATACTTTTAAAAATTTAATGTCAACTCTTTTTTTAACTTAAATTATTTTTAATGGCCATGGCCCTTAATGCAGGCCTGAATCACGCCAATTTAAACCGGTCTCCAGGTTTGGGGATAAAGGCATTATATCCTTTCTCGTTGAGGCGCCGGGCAAATGCTGCGCTCTGGTCAGCTTCGCCATGGACAACGGCAATATTTTTTATCCGGAGATTGGAGCCGGCAACCACCTGCATCAACTCATGGCGGTCTGCATGGGCTGAAAACCCGCCGATTTTTTCCACATGGGCTTTCAAGGGATAGCCTTTTCCCAAAATTTTAACCTCCGGCGCCTTGTCTGCAGCCGAATATTTCTGCCCCCCGAATTCTACAATACGCCGGCCCAGGGTGTGTTCGGCCATATACCCCACAATGAGGATGGTATGTTTGGGATTATGGATTTTATAACGCAGGTGGTGAAGAATCCGGCCCGCCTCACACATGCCTGATGCCGAGAGCACAATATGCGGGGTGTCATCCTGGGTGATGCGCATGGATTCCTCCACCGAGTCAACAAACTTGATGTCTTTAAAATAAAAGGGATTGATCCCCTTTTCCAGAAATATTTTATGGGTTTCCGTATCATAAGATTCCGGATGTTCCCCAAAGACTTTTGTGATATTTGATGCCAGAGGGCTATCCACATAAACAGGTAGTCGAGGAACAGCGCCGGAGTCATACAACTGATGAAGGAAGTAAATAATCTCCTGGGTTCTGCCAAAGGCAAAAGCAGGAATCAGAAGAGCGCCACCCCGTTCTATTGTCCGGTTCAGGGTCTCTTTCAGACTGCCGGCAAGATCCGCCACCGGGGTATGCTCACGGTCCCCGTAGGTGCTTTCAATGATCATCAGATCAATATCCCTGTCCTCTTCATCAAATTCCAGGGTGGGGTCTTTTAAAATGGGTTTTTCAAACCGGCCGACATCACCGGTAAAAAGTATTTTAAGGGGTTTACCGCCGTGTTCGGGCGTCACCGTGATCAAAGAAAAGGCGGACCCTAAAATATGGCCGGCCACGTAGAATTTCACAGTGATTCCCTTTCCAATGGTCACTTCCGAGCCAAAGGGGTATCCGTCAATAAAGGAAAGGGATTCCAGTGCATCCTGCTGGGTATACAGCGGTGTCACCATGTCAAGGCCGTACTCCTTGTGAAGTGCGGCAATAACATCCACATTCAGTTCATAAGACCCTTTTTTAAGCAGCTGTTTAATCCTGGATTTTTCCTTGTTTGAAATCTGATGTTTCGTTTTGGACTGCTCAAGCTGATACAGAAACGTACGCAGGGACCTATAGTTAACGAACAGAGCATCAGATTCCTGGATATGCCCTGAATCCAATAGCATGTACTCCAGAGCGCCCTTGGTGGGACGGGTGGTGACAATCCGGCCGGAAAAGCCGTTTTTTGTTAACAGAGGGATCCGGCCGGAATGATCAATATGGGCATGGGAAAGGATCATCGTTGTAATTTCAGACCGGTTTATTTGAAAGTTCTCATTTTTTTCCCGGCTCTCCTTTCTTCGGCCTTGGAACAAGCCGCAGTCCAATAAAATTTTATCAACGCCTGTATCCAGCAGATGCATGGATCCGGTCACCTCTCCTGCTGCTCCAAAAAATCCAACTTCAACCATAGATTCGTACCTTTCTTCAACTGTTCATCAAAATAGCCCGGGATAAAATACTAATATTCGATCCAAAAAGATGTTTAAGCTAAAACTTGCCCATATGCAAGGCGCAAAAACAGCAATTCTAAATTTACTAACGTATTATCTTTCCTGCTTGCTTTTTTCTTGCTCTTGCTCTGAGTATTTTCGAGCAAGAGCAAGATTAAGAGCAAGATGGCGGACCGACTCAAATTTAGAATTGCTGGCGCAAAAAAAATCTGCAATCTTAAGCATACTTAAATATGTAAGGATTGCAGATTTTTGCAGCAACGCTGCAAATGGGCAAGTTTTTACTCAAACTCGATCATTGAGTCAAACATCAGTTGAATAATTTTTTTAACAAGGCCGTAGTCTGCTTTGCCGGATTTTCCCGAATCGCCTTTTCCTCTTTTGCCAAATAATAAAAAATGCCTTCCAAAGCTTCTTCAACAGTATAGTCTGCCAGATCGCCCTTTACATTGGGAACAAAAGGCAGGGTTTTATATTTTTCCATCATCTGGTCATAGGCTTTAATTGCCCCGATTTCTTCCAGGGTCTCCTCCACCACCGGCGTAAAGGCCTCGGTGAGATCGTCAGAGGTTTTTTTCTTAAAATACTGGGTGGCCGCATCATCCGCGCCATTGAGAATGCTGTTGGCATCCTCAAAAGACATCTGCGAAATGGCATTTACAAACAACGCCTTGGCCTTGGGAGTGGCCGCCTCGGCAGCCCGGTTCAGTTTCAGTTCCAGATCCTCTCCATAGGATCCCAGGCCAGCCTTATCCATCAAGGTCTGTGCCGTGGAAAGATAGGAAGGCAAAGGGATATGGATGCTGGAATCGGAATTAAATCCGTCTTCAGCGCCCAACTGGCTGACAACGGTTCCGGCGCCTGTTTCCAGCGCCTCCTTAAGGCCGGAAATAATTTCGCTGTTGGTCAGGCTGCTGGAACTGCTGCCTTCACTTGTATCACCCGTGCCCATGGATTTAATCAATGAAGAGCCTTGGTCCAGCAGGGAATTTCCTGCCAGAGCAGCCCCCGCCCCCCCCATAACAAAGGTAAAAACAAGCGCTACTGCTAAAACGCTGATTCTTTTTTTACACATTTTAAACGCTCCTCCTATAATTAATTAAACAACCCTTTTATCAGCCCCTTGGCTGCATCCTTAATATCATTTTTTTCACCAGAGCCCGATCCGTCACCGTCAATAAGTTTTTTGAGTGCATCGCCGTCGTGCAGCTGGTTCTTCAATATGGCTTCAAGATCCGGCCGCACCTTTGGACTCTCCCAAGTACCTGTTATTACGAGTGGAATCAACAAACCTGAACGATCCGTGGTGTCGCCCTGCCCCTTAAGCGTACCCACCAGTTTCGGCTCAATTCTGAAATCCAGAGTTTCTTTTACCAGATGGGTCTGTCCGTTGGCGACAAGTCTTAACAGGGGGGAGGCAAGGGAGGCCTCCGGAATTTTCACAACGCCCTTGGCTGCTGTATATGGGATCTTAAGTTCGACAAAATCGGTTCTTGGCTTTTCCGTGGTGTACTCGCCTAAACCAATACCTGCCTTGGCATTACGGATGGTGCCGGCAATATCAACACCTACAATAGCACCATCAATAAATTTAAGCTCTCCTTTGCCGCCCAGGGTCTTTTTAATCATATCCTGGGTGTCACCGGTCATGGACAGGGAAATATCCGAGGCCAGTGCCCCTTCAATAATATCCTTACCCATACTGTCACGGATGACGGGTCCTGCCTGAACGTTACTGGTTGTCAAGTGCAGGTTTGTTGTCGGGGTATTTTTACGCACATCAACCCGGGCTTTTATGCCGGCCTTTCCCTGGTACAGATCCATGGAAAAAGGATCCAGGTTAAACACCCCGTTTTTACCTGCCAGAGAAGCTGTAATATTGGCCATGCTTAATCCCGTGACCTTAAGGCTGCCAATGTTCACCTTTGCATCCAGCACCATCCTGCGCAACGGCGCATAATCAATGGTACTGGTTTCTCTACGGCTCTTACCGGTGTCCATGGCCGTGGACTTGTCCTTGGCTGAAGCTGAAGCAGCCCGACCCGAATCATTTTCCGTTGCCGAAGGCAGATAACGGTCCACATCAATCTTATCCAGGGAAAGGATACATTTAAGGTCCGGTTTTTCAAATGCCTGGGCCCGGGCACTGAAATTCATGGTAGAATCATCCAGCACCAACACCCCGTCTGATACGCTCACTGACTTAGCAGACCCTTTGACAACTGCTTTGAGAGAAAGTTTATCCAGGGCTAAGGCATCACTGGTTTTAATGGGAAAGGGCTGATCCAGGGAGACAAACAACTTTTTGGGCGAAAAGGGCGCCAGATCAACGGCCAAATCAACAGCCTGTTCGGTCATGGGTTTAATCAGGCGGCCTTTAAGGGAAAGGGCCAGCTGATCCAGCACCTTAACCATAAGATCCAAATCAATATCCGAGGCACCGGGATTTTTTCCCACAGGCCCGGCTGTTCCGGTCACAGATACGGGTTTTCCGTCCACTTTGGCACCCAAGGTAATGTCAATGGCTTTATCAAGGCTGATGCCGGACAAATCTAAATTAAGATCCGAAATCTTTTTGGACAGGCCGCTGCTCTTGTCCACATAGGAAAGAAACCCGTTGATGACGGCAAACCGGTCAACGACAAGTGATTCAATGGGAAGCTCTGTACTGTCAGTCTGTGTTTTTGAAGAAGTATCCTGGGCAGGGGCGGTAGATTGGGCCTGACCACCCTGATCCGAATCGCTAATATCCGAGGGCCCTATATTTTCCCAGTTCCCCAGGCCTGCCTTATTTCTAACCAACGCAATACTGGGAGACTCAACAATAAATTTTTCCACCTGAATATGCTTGGACAATAAAGGCAGAACCTTTACCCGGGCTTCAAACCGTTTCACCGTGATCATGGGCTTTTCCTCAAATCCTTCAGGATTGCCCAGAGTCAAGTCAGACAGACGAATCCCGGCCCAGGGAAACAGTGACAATTTGATATCGTCGCCCATGGAGAAACTGCGTCCGGTCTGCCGGGTCACCATGCCTTCAATGTCCGGCAGATACTTTCCGACATCCACAAACATGGGGACCAGTAAAGCAGCTCCGATAATCAGACCGGCGAGAATACCTATCGTAACGATGGCCCACTTTAAGAATCTGAACATACCAAACTCCTTGAGGTATTTAGTGCCCGACCGAAAATCTTAAATTTTCGTTCAGACACTATTTAGTATTGCCCATCCGGAAATAATCTTTTCAGCCGTTTTCCAAATGGGCGCTTGGTCTATTTTTTACCGGCTACGAAAGAGCAGACAGCGCAGATTCATAATCAGGTTCCTGTTTGATCTCCGGCACAAGCTGGGCATGAATCACCTCACCGGATGCATTGATAACAACAACGGCCCGGGCCGTAAGACCGGCCAACGGGCCATCCTGTATGGCCACACCATAGTCAAGGGCAAACTGCGGATTGCGGAAGGCAGATGCCGTCACAACGTTCTCAATGCCTTCGGCGACGCAGAACCGTTTGTGAGCAAAGGGCAAATCGCCTGAAATACAGAGCACAACCGTATTGTCATAGTCACCGGCGGTTTTATTGAATGTTCGAACAGATGTGGCACAAATATCGGTGTCAAGACTGGGAAAAATGTTGAGCACCACCTGTTTACCGGCAAACGCAGACAGTTTGATCTCTGATAAATCCTGTCCCACGAGGGTAAAATCTTTTGCCAGTTCACTGGTCAGGGGAAAATCACCAGCCAAAGTTATCGGGTTTCCACCAAGAGTAATAGATCCCATGAATGTCCTCCTTTTTTGTTTTCATACGTTTGATTTGAATAGTCGTGTCGATCTGGAAAAATTATGCACTATAATATCCTCCATGCCGACCTTTTGTAAAGAATAATGGCGATATCCGCTAAATCAAGATTTAAAGATATCCCCGCCATGGGGCTCATTATTATAAAGTCTGCCGTTGCTGGTCTGCAGAAAAGCATTGAGCGGAATGGATTCCTGGCGTATGAAGCCGCTATCCGGCAAAGACCCATTGCTTACCATTTCTATAACGGCACAGGCCGAGGCTGCCGTAGTCCAGGCAATGGCCCGGTAAATCCGGCCTGCTATCTCAATGGGGTAAAAGGCCCTGACATATTCATCCCGGATGAGGCTGTCTTTCACGCCTTCCACTGAGGCATGAATAAAGACGACATCGTCTTCAACAGGCGGCTTGGCATTAACCAGAAGATTTCCAACATACTGACGGTCCTCACGCATATGCAGTTCATGAAAAATAAAATTCATGAGCTTTGCGTGGCCAGGATACCGGATTGTCTTATAATCAATATTTTGCGCCCTGCCCGCGTATGTGTCACACATGGTGCCAAGCCCTCCTGATGTTGTAAAGGCTTCCAACTGTACCCCGTTTATAACAATGGTCTCTAACCATTCCAGGGGGGAAACCCATTTTTTCTCACCATTTTCAAGAACCTCACAGTCATTGAGATACTCGTTAACTACCCCTTCCGGCGACCAGTTGAACGCATATCCCAAAAGCCCTGTTGGATGCTGGGGAAGAGCTCCGACCCGTAGCCTGATGTGACGAATTTTTTCAAATTGTTCTGCAAGTGATGCGCCGATGATAGCAATAAAACCAGGAGCCAGACCGCATTGTGGAACCATAACTGATTTGGCATCTTCGCTCATGGTAATAATTGCTTTTGTCGTAGAAACGTCCTCGGTAAGGTCGAAATAATGAATGCCTTTTTTGCAAACGACTGAGGCGATATTTTTATTGAAGTGATAGGGCATACAGGAAATGACGGCATCCATATCGAGCAGTTCATCTTCCAATTTTTCTGTTTTGCTTATATCTATGGCTTTGGAGGGAAACGGCAGTCCATCTCTTTCCTTCAAAGCTACTCCGGTTACCTCAAAACCGGTTTCTTTAAGCAGTGTGCCCACTAATTTCCCTACTTTTCCCAATCCCAATACCATAATTTTTTTAATCTTCTGTTCCATGTTGCCTCCTAATTTTCTGTGATTATTCGTTTCCTGCCATTATGAACCGGATAGTCTAAACTTCCATGGTCCTCATCTCCATTGTTTCTATCATCCGGGATTGGTTCTAGCGTCGGCCGCTGTAGGGGCAGGCCCCCGTGCCTGCCCTAACGAGGGCAACCACGGGGGGATTGCCCCTACAAAAAATGGCCGACAATAGAATCAAGCCCTATCATCCGAACACATGACTTTGAAAATTCAGACGAGTGCAAGGGTACTTGAATTAGAATTATCCAGTTTAAATATTTATAAAATTGAATAAAAATCTTTGCGAACCATTTCGAATGGTGATATGAATCCCCTCGTTGATATTCTATAAACTAAGGCATGCTAGGCTCCCTGACTTTTTACAGGTCCATCAATAGATAAAACTATAGAAATTTTCTGACCAAGATTATAATGAATGAAGATGGCTCGCAAAGGGAAAATATTGATGAAAAAATATATTTTAATATTAATCTGTTCCTCCTTCTTTTTACCTATGTTCTCCATGCCGGTTGAAAGCAAGGAAATTATCGGGTGGCTTGAAATGATCCGTGTGTACCCTGGCAATCTAAAACTACGTGCAAAAATGGATACCGGCGCAAAGGGGTCTGCAATTAATGTATATAACCTGAAAAAATTTGACCGGGAGAAAACGGCATGGGTAAGTTTTGAGCTGAGGGACAAGTCAAAAAAAACAAACCCCAAACAAATCTTTGTTGAAAAAAAAGTAATTGACACCATTAGAATCAAGCGCAAAGGTGGGGGGCTTGAAGAACGTCCGGTTGTAAATATGGAGATCTGCTTAAGCGGCATTTATAAAGAAATTAAAATGAGTCTGATGGACAGAAGCAATTTCAACTATCAGGTCCTGATCGGAAGGAGAGACTTAGAGAATGATTTTATCATTGATCCTTCTGCCATCTTTACCCATAAACCACGGTGCAAGATGCCGGTGCAGATAGAGAAACAATGAAAAAATTTCAAATAGTTATTTTATCGGGCATATTTATCCTTCTTGGGTTCGGAATTTTTATTTTTAAATACTGTTTTCTGAACTTTCCCCTTACGCCTGACAAAACATCAAATCTCTGGGATATTGAAATCAGGCTGTCAGTGGATGCCGGTAACAAATCATTAAAAGCCGACCTGTTTTTACCCGGTGAATCTGAAAATTTCACCATTATTTCTGAACATTTCCTGTCGGGAAAATACGGTCTGATCACAAAAAAAAATAACAACAACCGAAAGGCCGTCTGGTCCATCCGAAAAATAAAAGGAAGACAGGACCTATATTACCAGGTTCTTGTCCAGAAAACAGGCAATACAAAGCCCCTCAGATTAAAACCCGAAGAAATATCAACCTCTCCGCTTGACGAACCTTACTTAAGTGCAGCAAACCGATTATGGAATGATATTTATAAACATTCTGCAGACTTGAATACCGTTATTGGAAATTTATTCAAGCACCTGAATTCTCCCGGGACTAATGAAAATGTTGCCTTGCTGTTAGGAAAAGAAACCGCTTCAACAACAACAAAAATCGAAACCGCCGTCAAATTGCTGGCAATGGCAGGCATTCCCGCCCAACTGGTTCACGGTTTTGATCTAAAAGAAGATACCCTTCAGGTAAAAATGGTAAGCTGGCTGGAAGTATATTATCAGAAAAAATGGAAAAGCTATAATCCGGACAATTCAGGCGATGATATCCCGGAAAGTTATATTGCTTGGTGGAGAGGCTCTGAGCCCCTGTATAAAATTTGGGGAGGAACAAATACCCATGTCCGGATAACTGCACAGAAAAATGAAACTGAAGCAATTCAAAGCGCAATTTTGCAAAGCAAACTCACATCTCCCCATTTTTTTAAATTTTCATTACTGAACCTGCCCATCCAGAACCAGATTATATACCGTGTGATGCTGCTGATTCCTTTAGGTGCGTTAATGGTGGTAATTTTCAGAAATATTATCGGAATTAAAACATTCGGAACCTTTATGCCGGTTCTGATCGCACTATCTTTCAGAGAAACACAACTGCTGTGGGGAATCATTCTGTTTTCACTTGTTATTGCTATCGGCCTTGCCATCCGGTTTTATCTGGAGAACTTGAAACTGCTTGTTGTCCCCAGATTATCAGCAATATTAATTGCGGTTATCATCATCATAGCAGGCTTAAATATCTTTACATTTAATATGGCCCTGCCTCTTGGATTATCCGTATCCCTTTTCCCTATTGTTATTCTGTCAATGGCGATAGAAAGAATGTCCATCGTCTGGGATGAAAGAGGCCCCGGAGAATCCCTGAGCCAAGGCCTTGGGACATTGTTTGTTTCTGCTGTGATTTATTATGTAATCAAAAATCAAATTATTGAACATATCATGTTTTTTTTCCCGGAACTGCTTTTCATCCTGTTTGGCATCACCCTTCTGTTGGGCCGGTATTCAGGTTTCCGCCTGATTGAGCTCTACCGTTTCAAGGAATTTGTCAGGAAAACAAACGATGTTTAACTATTTTAAACTACTTTCACAAAAAGGTATTCTGGGCATTAATAATAGAAATGCAAACTATACCTTGAAATATAACAGCCGAAACAAATATCCCCTTGTTGATAATAAATTAAAGACAAAGCAGCTTGCTATAGAAGCCGGAATTCCGGTTCCCGAGCTTTATGCCGTCATAGAAATCGAACGCCAGATCCAGGATATTGACGATATTATCAAGCATCAAGATGCTTTTGTCGCTAAACCTGCTTGCGGTAGCGGCGGTAACGGCATTGTGGTGATTGCGGGCCGTGGAATGGATATGTACCGGAAAGCAAGCGGCAAGTTGATGACGTCTGATGAACTCAGATATCACATTTCCAATATTTTAAGCGGCCTGTACAGTCTTGGCGGACAATCCGATAAAGCCATCATTGAGTACCGGGTACAGCCGGATCTGATATTTGAGCCGATTTCTTATATGGGGGTTCCGGATATCCGCATTATTGTTTTCTTTGGTATCCCGGTCATGTCAATGGTGCGTCTGCCCACCCGGATGTCAGACGGCAAAGCCAATCTCCACCAGGGCGCTATCGGTGCAGGAGTCAATATTGCGACAGGTATCACGCTTTCTGCTGTATGGAAAGATACCATTATCACCAGACATCCTGATACCGGACACCCGGTAACCAACATTAAAGTTCCTTTCTGGGAAAAATTGCTGGAGATTGCCTCCCGGTGTTATGAAATGACCGGGCTTGCATATCAGGGAGTGGATATTGTTCTGGATAAAAATCAGGGCCCGATGATTCTGGAGCTTAATGCACGCCCGGGGCTGAACATTCAGATTGCTAATCAATGCGGGCTATTAAAACGATTAAAATGGATTGAACAGCACCATCAGGAATTAAATTCAATTGAGGAAAAAGTTCAGTTTGCCGTACGCCATTTCAAGCAATGACCTATGATTAAGAGCCTGATTTAAGATTTCCCCGTCTTATGGACTCGAATGGTCTTTCAACGACTCCTTTCATTCGACGATGTGCTTTTTCTTCAATACAAATATTCGAGAATTCATGATATGTAAGAATATTATCAGATCCATGGATAGCATCAAAAAAATTTAAAATTTATCGTAAGAGGACAAAAATGACAGATGAACAAAAAAATCCCAAAGGAGCCGGTAAAAGTAGTTTTGATCTGATTAATTCAGACATTTTAAAGGATGTGTTACCGGTAAAGTCAGGATCTGTTGTTCTGGATCTGGCCTGCGGAAAAGGTATCTATTCAATGTTCCTGTCTGAGATCATCGGTGATACTGGGTTGGTCTATGCTGTAGATCTCTGGCAAGAAGGACTGCAGCTTCTCGATAAGGAAATTGAAGACAAAAATATCAACAATATACTGCCCATGCTAAACGATGCTACCGCAGAAATTGAGATTGACGATTACAGTGTCGATGTCTGCCTGATGGCCACCGTCCTCCATGATTTTGAGGAGATGAATAAGTCCGGTGCTGTTTTAGAACAGATGAAGACCATCCTTAAACCCGGTGGCCACCTGGCCGTTATTGAATTCAAGAAAATTGATGGCCCTCCTGGTCCCCCAAAGAAGATACGGTTGTCTGAAGACGAAACCGAAAAGATGGTTGCCGGCTATGGATTCAGGACGGTGCGGACAGAAGATATCGGTGAATATAACTACTTGATGCTGTTTAAAGAGACAGATTCCAATGGATGATGATTTCTTTGAAGAAGAACAATTTTCCCCTGTAATTTCCCATATGAGATTGTCTGTCTTGATCTGACCGGATAAAAATTTCGATATTTTTTTAAGACTTGCTGGTTCAGGGGCGGTCCCTATTAAAGATTCTCTGAGATGGTTTTGGATACTGAACGGTCGTACTCAATAACAGTTGAAGTAAACGCCTATTTAACAATGCTTTCGACACTTCAATCATACCATTAGTACTCCCCAAATTTATCTTGTGCTATACTCAGAAAATTTATTGTGATGGTGGTCCTCGCACTCACTCCAGCAGTGGATTCAATTCGTTGAAAATCAAATCTTGAAAGTCATCGCCGGAGTTCGCTTGCAAATTTTCTATCCCTTGACACGGGAACTATCATTTTCTAAGTTGTGATAATTAATGTAGTGAACTGAAATGACAATTAAGAAGGCATTTTAATGTCAAGATAGGAATTCCAACTGAGATATACGGAATCGAATCAACCTGAATATTTTGATCTTTCATTGTTTATTAAATAAAATATATTAGGGGGAAATGACTGGAGTTTGTGTTCACTATTTATAAAAATCTACAATTGATTGGAGAGCTTGTTGTGGCAAAATATCTCATATTGATGACTATCCTTTTATTGTTTCTTACTGGCTGTGCAAGTACGACCCAACAATTCCCCACTCCGTCAGAACAAAAAATCGAAGAGGGGCAAGTAAGGATAAGTTTATATAGAGAAAAGTCTTTCGAGGGCAGTATTGTAAGAATTCCAATCAAAGATGGACATTCCAAAGTGGGGGACATTAGCAATGGAGGGGCATTAACTTGGGATAGACCAGCTGGAAAAACTTGTTTAACTACGACAGGCGCTTGGAATAATTCGTTTCATGAAATTTGCTTTGATTCGGTAGCAGGTCAAGAGTATAAAATAAGTGTGCATATAATCAATGGATTCACCCTCACCCCCCCTCTAATCATAGCAATTAACAAAGGTGATATCGCTTTAGTAGAAAGTTTACTCAAGGCTGGGGAAGATCCGAACCTGGCGCTATATGATGGTAAACAAGGGGCCACTCACACTCCTTTGATTCGTGCGTCTGAAAAAGGGAATAATCAAATTGCTGAATTACTTTTGAAGAATGGTGCTAATCCAAATTTGTCAAATAAGCATGGTTTTACTCCATTGATGTCTGCTGCTTCAAAGAATAACTCAAAACTCATTAAGTTATTAATTGAAAACGGAGCACAACTCAATGCCAAGAACTCAGCAGGTGAAAATGCCATATTCTGGGCTGTTGCATATAAAAGCATTGGTGCTTTAAAAACGTTATTATCTGAAGGCGTGTCCCCCAACACCCATTCTGCTAAAGGGGACTTTCCTCTTATTAATGCCACTGCTTTAAATAATATTGAGATGATAGATTTGTTAATTGCAAATGGTGCTGACGTAAACATGAGAAACAACTTTGGAAACACAGCGTTGATAGTGTCAGCCGATCAAGGTTACATTGATATCGTAAAGATCTTGTTAAAAAATGGTGCTGATCCGACTTTAGTGCAATCAAATGGAGTAGATGCGTTAAAAGTCGCCAGATCAAGAAATTATTTAACTATTGCTGTTCTAATAGAATCTGCTATTCAGTCTCAAACAAAAAAGCCCGAGACGGATGATAGTCCTCCGTCTATAAAACCTGCTCCACAGAAATATAATATTTACACAGGTACAGGTTGGTTGACCACAGGCGGGTACATAGTTACTAATTATCATGTTATTGATGGTCAGATTGAAACCAGAGTAAGATTTAACAGTGTCGGTCAAGATTTATATGAGGCTAATATTATTCTTTCTGATAGGCATAATGATCTGGCTGTTTTAGGGCTAAAAGAAACAGCAGGAGTTAATCTTCGTGGTATATCAATATCTACCAAATTGCCAAAAGTTGGAGAAGAAGTGTTTACAATAGGCTATCCCAAAACAAGTATTATGGGGAAGAATCCGAAAGTAACGAATGGAATTATAAGTTCTTTATTCGGTCTGCGCGATGATCCTCGTATAATTCAAACTACAGTTGCTATACAAAGCGGCAATAGCGGAGGACCTTTGCTCAACATGAAAGGTGAAGTTGTTGGTGTGACTACTGCATCTTTACGCACTAAAATTACAGAAAGGGGAATTGATGTACCTCAAGGAGTGAATTATGCTGTCAAATCTGCTTATGTCTTAGCATTACTTTCATCCATACAAAAAGAAAATAATTCCTCAATGTTAACTTTAACTGATTCAAAGATTGAAACATTAGTTCCAGAAATTCAAGGTTCTATTGTTCAGATTATTGTAAAAAGTATTAAGTAATTTCAATTATGGATTTAAAGTTCAATACATGGAAGCCATATGATAATTAGAATGTTGTTTTTTGACACAAGTGTATTATTAAAAATGTTCGTCAAAGAAGATGGCTCCAATAATGTTATGTGGCTCACATCCCCAGATACCAAAATTCTTAATGGGTTGCGATTCTATATCAATGATCAAGTATGCTATGAATTTAAAAAGAAAATACATCAGTTCGAGAAAAATGGAAAAATATCCACGAAAAGAGCTGAACGCTTTTTTAAATCTTAGATGCTTTTAACAATACATATCAAACTTCATATTTTTCAGTTCTTGGTGAAAAATCATTACTTTCCCCAAAAAAGAAAACGACAAATATTAAAAATATCTGCAAAAAATTAAAGTTAAAAGAGGATAAAAATGATTGGGATGGTTATCTTTACCAGTCAATAATTGATGCATTAGCCTATTTTGATGGTGAATCTCATCCAGTGTTAGTCACTTGTGACAGTTCTTTTGCAAAAAAAGTGAAAATGCAAGGCTATCGAATAATTAATCCGCTAAAGCAAAATCAAAAAGAAATTGAAAAAATTTTAGGCATTTCATAGCACCATACCGGGTTAGAGGTACTATGCAAATTGATTATCAAAGCTCAAAATGCGAATTCAATTTATACGAAAAGTTGACTCTGAACTGAGCCTTTGCCTGTTGACTTTGTCTATTTATGCTCGCCCAAGCCTATTTCAAAACAGCATTCAATAACAGAAGTATTGTGGAGGGTGGATCATTTCAAATTCCCTGTGTGGACTAAATCAATATCGAAATATCCTCAATGTGGAATTTAAAACACCGGACCTATTATTAATAGTTTTGACCATCGACACCCTTTTATGGGGGCCGAAATCATAGATAGCTTGTGGGGTCTTCGATTCCTAATATAAATTTTGAAGGCGTGAGATTTTAATTTTTAGCCTTAAGCGCCACTACCAAACAACCTTTCAAGTAATATCTCAAGCTCCGCAAATCGTTCCGTTTGGGGAGTATCTTCTGAGACAAAATCAAATATAACTTTGCCAATGTTTATTTGATTTTGACGATCAATATTTTTTTGCTGAAGAGCATGTTCCATCGCATTTGGTATTTGATCGATACGTTTCACTATTTCGAATTTCGATAGACCCGAAACCAATGGATTTTCCCCTGATGGTAAAAGAACCCGCGAATCATTTTTATAAATCACTATTGCTTTGGCACGACTCCAAGCAATAGCGGCTTCTACCAAAGCACCTTCGTCTGGTACCCGACCGTTGAGGTTAACAACGATTCCATCGCACCACTCAGTGACAAGATACACATCAAGAGCAAAGATACCCTTATCAATATCATTGCTCAAAATTTTGCTGCCGCGATCGAGCCACTGGCTGTATGCAGCTAGTTCTAAACCATCTTCATGCGGCAAAAACACTGTAAATCCATGCTGCTTTAACACCGTAGAGATTTCTTTCATTTCGTTTTTTTCGGCATCATTAAACAATGGACCAGCGCAGTAAATATTACGAATCGACCCGTTCATAAACTAATAGCCTCTCTTCATGAACTGATAAATTGCAGAAAAATCTTTCCTGCCTAAACCGTCTTGTTTTGCAGCCGCGTAAATTTCTTTTGCCGAATTTGCCAGCGGCAGGGGTTGCCCCGCTTCATATGCGGTCAAGGCTGCCAGGTGAAGATCCTTGTGCATCCATTCTAAAGGGAATTGGACTTCAAAATCGTCTTTGCGGATCATCTCCGCCTTGGCTTGGGTAAAGGGTGCACAGACCGACATGTTCGGCAGGACATCCAGTAAGAAATCCCTTGAAAACCCAAGCGTTTCACCGAGCAGTATATTTTCCGAAAGCATTAGCATGGATTGGGCTAACAGCGAATTTACCAACATTTTTAATGCCGTCCCTTTGCCTGGTTCTCCCACATGTGTAACTTTTTTGCCCATGTGTTCCAGCAAGAATTTCACAACATCCAAATCGCCTTTTTCAGCTCCGACAAAAAAAGCCAAATCTGCATTCTCTGCATTTGGTTTTGATCCGGATACGGGCGCATCCATGAACCGGATACCGCACTCCTTTGCCATTAAAAAACTTTTTCTGGAAAAAGACGGATTCACGGTTGAGCAATCCACCCAGATCGCATTTTTCTTCATTGCCGACACAAAGCCTTCCTCTGAAAAGGCCACCGTTTCAACCACTTCAGGGGAGGCCAGCATGGTAAATACAACATCGGCATCCTCGACGGCATTTCGATATGAATCCGCTGCAACCGCCCCTTGTGTGACCAATTCTTGAATGGGGGGGACAGATCGATTGAACACCGTCAACGTTTTATTCTTTTTTAATAAATTTGCAGCCATACGGCTGCCCATGATCCCCAGTCCGATAAAGGCAAGTTCCATTTTACCTCCTTGTTGGAAACAGCATCGTGGTCATGTTTTTCTAAATGAGCATTATTCAAGTCCCAGGTTTTCGTAGAAGTGGCGGCGTTTCATCCGGCGCAGTTCCTTGTCTTCTCTGACCAGGTAAAAGTACTTTTTGTTTTTGTCATCAAAACATTCAAAAAGCCCGGTATAATCTTCTATATCGGTAACATCACAGACCCTGGAAACATCATCGTTAAACCGCCGGCATACCGACACCCAGTCTTCAGTTTTCGCGTCTTTCTTGATGTTGATTGCCTTTGAGGCCTCATTATATTCCGCTTGGATGGATTTCATGTGGATACCTCCAGATTTTTAGAATTATAGGGCCGAGAAGGCCCTGTTGATGAAATTCATTTTAGCAGAATGGATCTTTTTGTGTAAGAGCCTATCACTCGATGATCAAGTTTTTGTTAATTTGACCAACTTCGGCGTTGGAAACAAGTTTTAATCCTCAAAATATATTGTATATTCCTCCGGTTAAAAATTGTTTCCGCCTTGAATTTGAACAAATTACCTAAAAACTTGATGATCGAGTATCAGGAAGCAGGATCAAAATCCGGAAATAGAAGTCCGTCCATCTTGGACTTTGCCTTAGAGGTCACGGGCATAGCCGGAGGGTTTTGAGCAGCAGTGACGGTGTTTACGGTTTCCCGGGAAGGGATGTCGTAATTTACAACCATATCTTTATCACCCTGCTGTTCAACGGAGACCGGAATAGTTAACACAAGTTCTTTTTCCTGGCGCGTTACCACGGGAAATCCATAATGCGTATTTTCATGCTTGATAGGCTTCCCGGCGTCCAGACGCCCTTGGACAAATTCGTTATGAAAATCTATCCGATGCTGGATGACGGATGAGAAGTGGTCAAGGGAATCCTGGCATTTATCGTAAAAATTTTCCAGAAGGCTTGGATCAATCTCATACCCTATGGAATTGCGCCCGGCAGCCATGGCCGCAAGCGTTGTGGTGCCCGTGCCCAGAAACGGGTCCAGAACAAAATCCCCTTTTACGGAATACATGTTGATCAGGCGATAGGCCAGTTCAAAGGGGAAGGCTCCGCTGCGGTTACGTTTTTTTTGTTTTCCCATGGCCTGGCGGGTGCCTTTAAGGTCCATCCAGATGTCTGAAAACCACTGGTTGCGCTCTTCCCAGAACAATGCGCTTTGCCGCCGGTTTTCCTTGGTTGCAGGAGAGGTGAATTCGCGTTTCCCCCCCTTTCTCAAAATAAGAATATATTCGTGCTCCAACGTGACATAGGCCCCGGCCGGCAACATGCCCGATCCCATGAACTTGTTAGGGGCATTGGTCTGCTTGCGCCATAATATGCAGGGTAAGGCTGTAAATCCTAATGCCTGGGTCGCATTTAATATTCTGGCGTGGTTGGGATATAGGGCAAAATTATCCCCCAGGGTACGCGTGGCATCTCCAATATTGATACAGGCAAACCCACCGGGGGAAAGCACCCTGAACAGCTCTTTCCAAACCTTGTCCAGCACCTGGTGCATAAGTTCAAAGGCAAGGGTTCCGTCTGATTTCTTAAGGGCCTTTTCAATTTTCCGGTCCTGGTGACTAAAAATTTCATCCCACATATCAATCATGGGATAGGGAGGCGAGGTCACCACAAGATTGACACTGCGGTCAGCCACCTCTGCCATTTTTGCGGCATTGCATATATAGTGTTTATGGGTTGTTTTCATATGTTTAAATCAGGCACCATAAAAAGTGCAGGGATCAGGATTTTTAAGCCAAGACCTATTAATATTATTCCACCGACAATTTCCATTCGACTACCCAACGCTGAACCCAGCCGTTTGCCAATGCCTATGGCGGCCACGGACATCGCGCAGGTGATAATACCAATAAGCGCTGAAGGGTACCAGATATTGACATCCATCACAGCCAGCCCCAGGCCGATGGCCAGGGCATCAATGCTGGTGGCAAAACTAAGCATAACCATGGTCAGGCCTTTGGAGGGGTCCCTGTGAAGGCAGTCGCCGGTATCGGCAAACCCCTCCCGGATCATGCGCCCGCCCACAAAGGCCAGAAGACCAAAGGCAATCCAGTGGTCCACGGCCCGGACATATGAAACAAATCCGGTTCCCAGGAGCCACCCGACCACCGGCATCATGAACTGGAACAGACCAAAGTGAAAGGCCAGGCGAAATACGGCCCGCCGGTCTTTTGCATACCCGCAGGCCGCAGCAGCCATGGACACGGCCGATGCATCCATGGCCAGTCCAATGGCTATGACAACAATATCGAATAAATGCATTTTAATTTATTAAAAGGTTTTCTGTACCGCAGCCATCTCAACCACAGGCAAAGGTCCTAAGGCGGGTCCGGGCAGTAGATTAAGAATCTTCTGAGGCATGGACCGGTACAGCAGCCGTGCGGTCAGTGTGTATCCCTTTTCAGGTGTGACCTTCAAATTAAATAAACGAGCCGCACTTTTCCCCACAGGGATCCGGGTGTCGGACAAAATTTCCTTTGCTTTAGCCATGTTAATGACCGGGTTGCCAAGGCCGTCCCCAAGAGTGACTTTAAACATCACTGTGTTTTCCGGCAGTTCATTATTATTATCGGGAACACCGGTCTGGAAAACGGTTTTTCCGTCACTGTCCGTTAAGGTAACTTCAACCCATACCTGGCGTAGATCCCCTAGCCCTGTGGGCAGACTGTGGCCGGCACCGGTATTGCTCACAACGACCCGGGCGGTGCGAGCATCCGTCATAACCAGGAAAATATCTGCCGCATGTTTCAGACGTTCCACAGCCATGGCTGATTTATCATCGGCATTAAACATTGCCGGTACGCCGGAGTTGGCGCCCACAAAATTGTGGGTGAAGATATGGGGCCGCTGCTTTGCACCGTCCGCAGCACTGCCCGGATTCTCAGGCCGAGGCGTCGATCCGGTAGCCGGCACCCCGGGCCGCTGGTACATGTGGCAGCCCTGGCAGGGAACATGCTTTTCAGGATCAGGGCTGTTATACGGACTGTTTACCCATTCCGTATATGTAGTTTCAAGGTCGGTGCCAAAGGCCACATGCTTGACATCGTGGCAGGTACCGCAAATTTTTGAATCCGTATGCAGTTTCGAGAACGCGGCATCGTGAAAATCAGGTTCAGCATCATCAAACGGACCATACTTGACACCGGGATCATCTTCACCCTGACCCGGGGATAACACCAGTCCGTTATTGTACATTTGGGTAACGTCTACGGCCACGTGGCAATAGTCACATTGGATGCCCTGGGCAGGGATATCCGGAGTTTTGGAAAGATCATCGGAGGTTTTTGTCGGGAAACCGGTAACAAATCCCACAGGGGTATGGCACTTCACGCAGGACTCTGCCTCCTCAATCTGACCGGCATCAGTCAGGCCCTCGCGAAAAAATTTTGCTACCCGGATATAAATCGGATCTTTATGGGAAAGGTTGTGCAGGGAACCCTCCCACTGGGCCATAATCTCATCGTGGCATGCCCCACAGGTCTCGGGATCAATGAATTGATCCAGTTTAAAGGTATTTTCCTTGGTAGCGGCACCAACGGGTACAGCCCACACCAGTAAAACACACAGGAAAGCCAACCCGCAGCAGATCGGGGCAACCCGGATTCTTTGATTTTTATACATAATGAGCACTCCTTTTCATATACAGGGTAAGAATTTTTGGGATTGGTTCTAACGTCGGCCGCTGTAGGGGCAGGCCCCTGTGCCTGCCCTAACGAGGGCAACCACAGGGGGATTGCCCCTACAAAAAAATGGCCGACAATAGAATCAAGCCCAAATTTTTGGCCTCACGGGCCAATCACTTTTTCGGGCCTCAGGATTTGCAGGGACCACGGCCCTGTTGATTGGCCTTTTGGGTCCCCTTTGCGATCCACTCAAAAAAGCGGACAACGAAATTTTTTTTCTTATGTGCAGCATTACTGTTTTTCATGATTTCCCACATGATAAATGAGCAAAATGTGCCCGTCTCCGAGATCTTTAGTGGACTCCAGCGACAAGCCAAGGTCAAGGTCAAGGGGCGGGGCAAATAAAGACAGGCCAGAACCGAACAGCCGGGGCACCAAGGTCAGGTGTATCTGGGTGATCAGGTTATCCCGGATAAACATTGTATTGACGGTGGCACCACCAACTAAAACGGCGCTGGTGTACCCCTTAAGCTCAAGGTCTTCAAGAATCTTGGCCGGAGACTGGTCCGTAAATATCAGGTTCTCCTGATCACTTTGCCTGGATTTATCCCGGGTCATTACGACATTAAGGCGATCCGGCAAGGGTTTGCCAATGGTGTCATAGGTTTTTGATCCCATGATCATGACACCTGCCTTTTTGGTCACTTCCACATAATATTTTTTATCGGCTTTCCCGGTCCAGTCCACAATCTGGCTGGAATTCCGGGCAATCAGACCGTCCACGGTTGAGGCCATCAGCAAAATGACTTCCATAGAATTCTCCTGTCCAGAGATGAAAACAGGACAGACAGGCACCGTAAATAGATTCGGCAGCCCTCCCTGTCCTGTTTGATTTTAAAAACAGATTGAGTATTGGATTAATTATACCAGGCCTTCAAAAAAATCATTACCCTTATCATCAACAATGATAAACGCAGGGAAATTTTCCACCGTGATCATCCACACGGCTTCCATGCCCAGTTCTTCATATTCAACCAACTCGACCTTTTTAATAAAATCCTTGCCCAAACGTGCGGCCGGACCGCCAGGGGAGCCCAGATAAAAACCACCATAGGTCTTGCAGGCATCAGTAACGACCTGGGACCGGTTGCCCTTGGCCAGCATGATCATGGAACCGCCTTCTTTCTGGAAAATAGGCACATAGGGATCCATGCGGCCGGCTGTGGTGGGCCCGAATGATCCTGATGCTTCGCCTTCAGGCGTTTTTGCCGGACCGGCATAATAGATGATATGATTTTTAACGTAATCGGGCAGTCCTTCGCCCGCCTCAAGCCGTTCCATGAACTTGGCATGGGCAATGTCTCTGGCCACAATGATTTTCCCGCTCAAAGACAGGCGGGTGGATACCGGATATTTGGTCAGTTCTGCCCGAACTTCATCCATGGGACGATTCAGGTCAATCTCAACAGCGGGTGCCATTTCAAGTTCGCCGGTCGGCAAATATTCCGCCGGGTTTTCAACCAGTTGTTCCAGGAACACGCCGTCCCGGGTGATTTTACCCTTGATCTGCCGGTCGGCAGAACAGGAAACGCCAATGCCGACGGGACAGGATGCACCGTGGCGGGGCAGCCTTACGATCCGGATATCCAGGGCAAAGTATTTGCCGCCGAACTGTGCCCCAAGCCCTAATTCTCTGGACCGAGCCAGAACTTTTTGCTCAAGGTCAATGTCTCTGAACGCATGGCCGGTTTCGCTGCCCTTGGTGGGCAGATTATCCAAATATTTGGCCGATGCCAACTTTACCACCTTGAGATTGAGTTCCGCAGAAGTTCCACCAATAGCAAATGCGATGTGATAGGGGGGACAGGCTGCTGTACCCAGATGCTTCATTTCTTTGAGCATGAAGTCAATCAGGCCTTCTTCGGTATTAAGTACGGCCTTGGTCATCTGGAACAAGGCGCTTTTATTTGCAGATCCACCGCCTTTGGCCATGAACAGGAAGTTGTATTCATCGCCCTGGACCGCAGCGAGATCCACCTGAGCCGGCAGATTGTTTTTGGTATTCACTTCATCGTACATGGTGAGCGGTGCATTCTGGGAATACCGCAAATTGTTTTGTGTATAGGCTTCAAAGGCGCCTTTGGACAATTCGCGCTCATCCTCGGACCAGGTCCAGATCTGCTGACCCTTTTTGCCCATAATGATGGCGGTGCCGGTGTCTTGACACATGGGATATACTTTTTCAGCCGAGATGACAGCGTTCTTCAAGAGTTCCAGGGCCACATAACGGTCATTGTCAGAACTTTCAGGGTCATCAATCACGGCCCGCACCTGTTCCAGATGTTCGGCCCGGTACAGATGGGCAACATCCTTAAATGCGGCATTGGCCAGCAGAGTCAATGCAACGGGCTCCACCATGACCACATCCTTGCCCTCAAATTCCCGGACCCGGACATGGTCCTTGGTCAACAGGCGGTATTGGGTTTTTGTATCCTTTTCTAACGGAAACATGGGTTCATAGTTAAATTCCATTCGTTTTTCCCTCTTTGTAGTTTGTCCCTCTTTTAGAAGATCTGACAAGCAGCAGGTTTAAATCCCTGCCGCCTGCCGCCATTATTTGAAATATTTAATATAAAAGTCCGGACCAATTGTCCAATTTTCTTTTATATTTTTTATGTGTTCCTAGTTAACCATGGCCATCCTGCGCCTCAGGAATGCAATTTGAGTCTGAAGCGGCAGATTCTTAGGGCAGTGATCCTCGCACCCCAGAAGGGTCATGCAGCCGAATATCCCGTCGTCATCACCCATGATCTCGTAAAACTCTTCATCGGTCCGCTTGTCCCTGGGATCCAGATGAAACCGGGCCAGACGCATGAAACCCACGGCGGACAGAAAGTCCGGGCGCATACGTTTTGTGGCGCAGGCAGACACACAACACCCACACTCGATGCAGCGTTCCAACTCATATACCTCATCCATGATATCGGGGTCCATGCGCTCTTCCAACGTGTTATAATCCATGTTGTCAGCATCCACATCATGTATCCAGGATTTTACCCGCTCGCTCATGGCCTGCATGAATTTGCCCGTATTCACGGACAGATCACCGATGAGCTCAAATCCAGGCAGAGGCAGCAGGGTAATCTGCCCATCTTCAAATGTTGAGGTCAGGGTCCGGCAGGCCAGATCAGGTTTACCGTTGATCACCATGCCGCAGGAACCGCACATCCCGGACCGGCAGATAAAATCAAATTGTAAGGAGGAATCCTGTTGCTCCCGGATCTGGTTTAATGCAATAAAAATGGTCATCCCCAGGGTTTCGGTAACCTCATAGGTTTTCATGCGCGGCGTGTCGTTTTTTTTCTGAGGGTTGTACCGAAATATTTCAAATTTTAAAATTCTGCTTTCTTGATCCATTATTTATACCCCCTGCCGATACGCTCATTTTTGCCTTTCAATTTTTCCGGGATGGGAGTGGGGTTAAGCAGCTCCTGCATCTCGAAGCGGTCTGCCTTTTTGTTGGCTTTTTTAATCTCTTTGATCTGTGCCTCGCGTTTTTCCGTATCCGGGTGATCAATGGTATTGTCCACACCATACCCCCTGGAGCCCGGCGGCAATTCCATCTTCATAACATCCAGCGCTTCATAGGTGACTTCCGGCAAATCCGCATCGTCGTCCGGCCAGGAAGTCAAGGTGCGCTTGAGCCAGTCGCGATCATTTCTTTCCGGGAAATCTTCCCGGGCATGGGCGCCGCGGCTTTCGGTCCTTAACAAGGCACCATAGGCCACACACTGGGCTAATTTAATCATCTTGGGTACCCGCATGGCCTCCACAAGTTCGGGGTTGGCCGAAGAGATCTTGTTGCGCACGGCCACATTTTTTGCCCGCCGGTTGAGCTTTTTAAGCGCTGCCACAGCTTGTTCCAAATCCGATGCGTTGCGAAAAACCCCCACCTTGTCCATCATAATTTTCTGCATCTCTGCTTTAAGTTCAAAGGGGTTTTGTCCATACTTCCGGGTGAGCAAGTCTCCAATCTTTTTCTGCTCTGTATTCACAAAGTGTTCAATCGTGGTGGTGGAGATATTCAGGCTGTTGGCAGCACAATAATCAGCCACAAATTCACCGACGATCATGCCGGCCACAACGGTTTCAGCAACAGAATTGCCACCCAGGCGGTTAAACCCGTGCAGATCCCAGCATGCGGCTTCACCGGCTGAAAACAGCCCTTTAAGAGTCGGACTTTCACCTGTCGCCTTGGTTCTGACCCCGCCCATGGAGTAGTGCTGGATGGGACTTACAGGGATGTATTCCGCAACCGGATCAATGCCCAAAAAGCACTCGCAGATCTCTTTGAACTCACGCAGGTTCTTTTCAATATGCTTGCGGCCCAAAAGGGTGATGTCCAGCCAGAGATGCTCTCCGTGGGGTGACTGGACCCCTTTGCCCTTTCGCATGTGCTCGATCATGTGCCGGGCCACAACATCGCGGGAGGCCAATTCTTTTTTATCAGGCTCGTAGTCAAGCATAAAGCGGTACATGTCCTTATCCAGAAGCCTGCCGCCATCCCCCCGGCACCCTTCGCTGGCCAGGAGACCCGCCGGCAACATACCGGTGGGATGAAACTGAACCGCTTCCATATTTCCCAGGGTGGCAATACCGGTTTCCAGGGCAATGGCGCAGCCAATGCCTTCACAGATCACGGCATTGGTCGAAACCGCATAAAGTTTGCCGTAACCGCCTGTGGCAATGGTGGTGGTTTTGGCAATATAGGCGATCAGTTCACCGGTGATCAGATCCCGGACCACAGCACCGTAGCACACGCCGTCTTCGTGGATCAGGGCAATGGCCTCTTTTCTTTCATGGACAGGAATTGCCATCTGGATGGCCTTGTTGCCCATGGCATAGAGCATGGTGTGACCGGTACCGTCGGCGGTAAAACAGGTGCGCCATTTTTGGGTCCCACCGTAATTCCGGGCTGTAATCAGGCCGTGGGCCTCTTGCTTTTCAGTGATGATCTCCTTCTTGCCGTTGACAATTATTTCCTCGTCACCGCCTCTGACCCTGGACCAGGGCACACCCCAGGCAGATAGTTCGCGGATGGCTTTGGGAGCCGTGTTAACAAACATTCTGGCGACATCCTGGTCACACCCCCAGTCAGACCCTTTAACCGTGTCTGCAAAGTGGAGATCTTCATCATCCCCTTCGCCTTTGGCGCAGGCGCCAAGGCTTGCCTGCATGCCACCCTGGGCCGCTGCAGATTGAGACCGTTTGGCGGGCACCAGGGACAGGATAATGGAATCATAGCCCCTTTGCTTGGCTGCAATGGCAACGCGAAGCCCGGCCAAACCACCGCCGATGATAAGTGAATCCGTATATATGATATTCATTGGGCTTTCCCTTTTTTAGAGTATTTCGTGAGGACCACGGCCGCCGTCAATAGTATGGTTGGCTTCCCCTTCAACGGCGTTTTCTTCGGATTCTGAAGGCCCGGCGTCATCAAAAGGTGCCTCTTGGGCTGCGTCTTCATCACCTGCAGCTTCTTCCTGAATTTCTTCCTGGAGTTCTTCTTGGACGTCACCCGGATCATCCATCGCGTCGTCGTGAGCGGGTTCAGATTCCTGAAAGACAGGCGCGTTGTCATGGGTCACGGTTTCTTCGATGGGGGATGCGATCTGTTCATGCGCTGCTTCGGCGTCAAATGGCTCTTCATGAAACGATTCCGCTGCTGCAGACTCAGCCTCATGGGCTACGTCATCATCACCTGCGGCTTCTTCCTGAACGCCTTCCTGGACGTCACCCGGTTCATTCACCACGTCTTCGTGGGTGGACTCGAATTCCTGGACAGCAGGCGCGTTGTCATGGGTCAGGGTTTCTTCGACAGGGGGTGTGGCTTGTTCATGCACTGCGTCGGCATCAAACGGCTCTTCATGAAACGCGTCCACTGCTGCAGGCTCAGCCTCATGGGTCCGGGCCGCGTGGGTGGCCTTGTAGGGCTCAGCATCTTTATAGCGCAGGCCGACAATCACAAAGATCAAAAGAGCAAGAAGACCTGCACATAAAAAAATAATGATCAGCTTGTTGCACAAATTTTTCAGTTTTATCCGATTCTTTCTGGCGCGTTTATAATCACTCCCCTGGAACCAGCCCCATTTCATACACAGCCGGTAAAGGCCGATGTTGCCGTGAAGCACTACGCACACCAGTAAAATCAGGTAGACAAACCACATATTCTGAGACACCACCCTGTCGGCACACAGATAGAGATCAATGGAACCCGGATGTGTAAGCATGCTGTAAAGATGAACAGAACCGGCAAAAAACATGATAAAACCGGTCACGACCTGGATATACCACAAATTGGTATCCTGATGCTTCATCATGGCTATCTGGTCTTTCATGATACGGTGCTGTTTCCAGGAAACAGGAAATTTCCGAATACCTAGCAACGCATGAACAACAAACAAAGTAAACACAACAAACACGGCGAAAAAGACGACAAAGGGATAACCATGTCCGGTATCGGACAAAAAGGCCAGTTCCATGTTTTTTGACACCCAGTTAAAGGCCCCCGGCCCAAGGATGATACTGGCATTCAAAACGATGTGCAACCACACGAACAGACCCAGAAAAAGACCGGTACTGCTCTGGAGAAAATCCAGCCGGGCCGGAATCCTGCTCTTTTTCTTATTTGATTCAATGGTGTAGCTTTCCAATGTAGAAACCTCCTTGGTGTTATCGTTTTAAATGCATCCTGGCAGATCTGTCCGAATTCACCTAACTTCCTGTAGACATGGACGGTTTTTTAAAATGCATTTATGTAGCGGATGATAAATTATGTCGGCAGGCTGTCGATATGTCCTATCCGCTGGCCCGGAGACGCAGTCAACCCTCGTAATACTTGATGATCGAGTAATAAATCCAAAACACGGGTTTTGTCAAATATTTATTGTCAAATCCGCAGCCTTAGAGCCTCTTTAAAAATTGATGATTCGGCTTTTTAAATGTTTAGCGGTTGCACCGGAAAACAGCCTTGAATTCATCTAAAAGCGGCCGGGACGTTTTGTTTTTTCTTGCAGTTTTACCATTGATAGGCCACAATGACTACAATTCATTTCCGACTTGAGGGGTAATGTAACACTTGATCATCGACAGGTTGTTACGGAATAGATAATTTTTTCAAGTTCAAGGCGGAAAATAAATTTGACCGCAGGCATACATGCAGTATTCTGAGGATCAAATTTATTGTTCCAACGAAGAAATTGGAAGAATTGGCATTCTGTAACAACCTGTCGAGTAACAGTACGGTTAGCATGCTACAGTAATATAGTATTCTTCTTTAATTCGACGATTTATATGCTTGAAAAAATTGCCCTACAGAAAAAATTCATTACAAACGCTCAATGTTCACAAGCCCTTGAAGCATGTCGCGGCTCAGAGAACCTTGATCTTGCGTTGAAGAACTATTTTATAAAGGAAAATATCCTTACCGACAAACAGATGAACACGCTTCTGGCCACCTATGCTGCGTTAAGAACCATCCAGAAAAATCAGGTGTTCGGAAATTGTGCTGTTGACCTTGGTTTTGTCAACGAAGAACGGTTCCTTGGGGAGATGACCCGGCAAAAAAACATACTATCGCAAAAGAAACAACCCGAATTTATCGGCAAAACATGGATACAAAACCAGACACTTAACCTGGATCAGTACCAGAAGATCACACGACAGCTTAAAAAAGAGCAGAATCCCCAGGAGACTGCCCGGCCATCCAAACCTGCGGCAGATTCTGAGCCGGAACAGACAGATCACTCGCTGAACAGAGAGCTTGACTGCGGCGTGATGCTTGAAATTAATGCCTCCGGTATGGCGGCATTTATAAGAAAAACCGGTAAATTTAAAGACACGGTTACTGCTGCCAAAATCATCGAACAACTGGAGGATAACGGCATTGTTTATGGCCTGGTTGAATCGCTCGGAGGTGGAAAAATTCATAGATTCATCGGGATTCAGGGTCAATTCGTTCCAAGTGGCGCGGGGGACTGATCCGAAACCGGGCAAGGATGCCAGGATCGAATATTTTTTTGAAACAGATCACCTTAAGGCTGGGGATATTGATGAAAACGGCAACATTGATTTTAAAGACAGAGGCCCTATCCCCTGGGTCAAAAAAGGAAGCCTGCTGGCAAAAAAATTCCCCATGGCGGAAGCCGGCGAGGGCCGAAATATTTTGGACCAGGTTATTTTGAGTCCTGCGGTGTCAGACATAAGCCTGAAATACGGCAAAGGAGTGATCTGCTCTTCTGACGGCCTTGAACTTTATGCTGAAATCAGCGGCACCCCGACACTTGATAGGTCTAACAAAATTCAGGTAAGCCGTGTCTTTACAGCACCCAATGATGTAAACTTCGAAACCGGACACATTGATTATGACGGAGAGATCGTCATCAAAGGGACACTCAAGGCCGGATTCAAAGCCATTGGCCATGTGATCCGCGTCGGCACGGTGGACGGTGGAGAAATTCGGGCCACAGGAGATGTTACGGTTCTCAACGGAATGATCGGCGGCACTGTATATGCCCGGGGCAATGTCAGTATAAAATTTGTGCAAAACTCCACTATTTACTGCCTGGGTAACCTCACCGTGGACAAAGAGATCCTGGACAGCCGAATCGTGACCTCCGGTGCGGTAATCATTAAAAACGGAGAAATCATCTCTTCTGATATAACCTGCAACAAAGGGCTTTTTACCCAGCACCTGGGCACGGAAAAATCGGTGCCCAATACAGTGACCTTTGGTGTCGACACCTTCACCACCCGGGAACTGAAAAATATCCAGGACCGAATTGAACATACAATGGACGAACAGGAACTCATCTTTGAAAAGCTTAATTCCCTGTCCGTAGAAATTTTTCGTGACACAACAAATACTTTGGGACTGGTCCACAAAATTGACAGGGCAAGACAGGAGAACTTTTTGTTGTCAAAAAGCCCGGAGGATACAACCTCACGGGGACTTAAATCCCAAATACAGGTGAACAAGCGCCTGCTGGTTCGTTTAGACAGAGAGCTGAACCACTTGATCGACCGTATTGAAAAGAAAAAAAGCCGGAGGAAAAAATTCAAGGCTGAATTGAGCCAATTAGAAAGCACCCTTGAAAAGCTGAGAAGCGAACAAGGCAATTTTACCCAATGGAAGCAACGCAATCCGGGGGTGGCCCAAGCGGTTGTTACAGGCCAAGTCATCCCGGGAACCCTGATAAAAGGTCCGGATGTATCACTGGAAATCACTAACATCAGAAAAAATGTTAAAATCTTTCAAACGCTTGCCGCCCAAAACGGCGACACTGCATTGGAAATAGAAATCGTTGACAATATTAGACCCAAATAAAGTCCAGGCGTTCCGGGACAGGCTGTATGCCAATGACATGCCGGAAATCATGCGGCATGGGGGTGACGGCTTAACACCTGTAAAAAAATACCCCAAAGACGAGCACGGTTTTCTCCTTGTTCCCATCAAAAGGATCACCCGTTTTTTCCTTGAAGAGATTGGAAAAGTTCAATTTGTGCCGTCGGGCCAGTATATCGAGGAACTTTATGAACTGTTTAAGGCGCTGATCCATGACCTGCCGGCGGTCTCATTTGACGTAGGAATCAACATTACCCAGGAAGATATCCGGGAATCGGATAATAAAACCATCATTGAACTACTCACCACCAATGTCATCATTACCTATTTTTACCTGGTGAAATCCAATCCGGGAAACCAGGACGAAAGCCTGCTTAACCCTGACATACAATCCATTATTAAACAAAGCACATCCAGCAGGGTTTATAAACACCTTGTATCCGACACCCAGAAAGAGCTTCTTTTAAGTCTGACCCAGGACAAGCCATGGTTTGAATATATCGAAGAAATTAATGACGCAGATCTCATCTGCCGGCTGGCCGGTGCCAGACTGCCAAGCATGGAAAAAACAACCCTGGGGGCCATTACCAGTAAATCCCGGCAGGAGATCGCCGACTACAATGATATGTTCACCAAACTGCTTTATACCCGTGCCCGGACCATAACCAGCCAAGAAAACAAACGAGAGTACTTCAAGTCCATGAAAAAGCTGGATACGGCCATCTATGGTATACTAAAAAAAATGGACCGATTCCTGGACATGGCGTACAGGTTGAGTCAAATTTTGGACATTTCTTCCAGATTTATCATTGGCGATACATTTTCCAAACTCAGGCAAAATATGTTATGGCTGTTTTTCGACGTATGGCCTCAAGCGCTTGAACAGGGTGACATGCCTCACCAAACAGCTGTTTCCGCCCTGCGGTACAGGATGAATATCCTGTTCAGCGTACCCCACATTACACGATTTTGCCGGGAATTTACCCAGAATCCGGCATTCCAGGCCCCGGTGAATGACCTTTTCCAGCTGTTGTTCAAGGTGCTTTTAGACAAAATTAACCAGGTGTTTTTGGAAGAGGGCGACAGCAGTGCCGGCCTGGGGCGGGTGGAAAGTGCGTTGTTTGAAATCCGGCGTGCTATTAAAAAGCTTGATCTGGATGAATCCCGGCTTACGGATGAAAAAAAAGAGGTACAAATCGCGTATGTCGCATTGATTTTTAAAACCAATTTTGAATCCTTAGAAGCGGTTTTGAATCTTTGTGACATGATCTGTGAAGTGACCGATGACAAAGACCGGGAAATCATGATCAGCATACGGGCCGCACTTATGGAAAAAAGCTTTTTCACCCTTGAAGAATATGCGGCTAAAAAGGTAACGTCCAAAGACGCCATCCCCGAAATCAGTAAACGGCTCCAGGCATTTGCCGTCCATTACCGGCCCCAAAGGGAATTTTACCGGATATTTTTTGATACCTATGTCATCTCCAAGCCCAGGCCCAATGCCCCCCATTACACCCGGTTTCTGATCAGCAACAGGCCCTTTGCCCAGGCCATGCTTATGCGCTTTGCCGATTACAAAGCCATGAAAGACTTTTTGCCGGAATCCTATATTGAAAAAGCAAACCAGCTATTGGATGATCTGCTGAAAAAAACCAGAGCGACTACTTGGAACCCCGGCATCGAAGCGTTATAAACAATAAATTTATTTAACAACTATTTAACAAAACAACTGATTAAACTGAAATTTTTTGCATAGCAGATATGGAAACGCGACAACCCAAATACCAATTTAACCGAAACGAATTTGCAGGTGCCATGGGGGATCTTGGCACCATCCTGCCCATAGCCCTTGGCATGATCCTGGTCAACGGCCTTAACCCTGTAGGGGTGTTTTTCTCCATGGGCGTCTTTTATATTGCCGGCGGTGTATATTACGGCATCACAGTACCGGTGCAACCCATGAAGGTGATCGGCACCTATGCCATTGCCACGTCTATGACAGCACCCCAGATCCAGGCCTCAGCGTTTCTCATGTTTGTGTGCCTTGTATTGATCGGTGCCACAAGATCCATGGACAAATTCGGGGCATACATCCCGCGCTCGGTAATCCGAGGCATCCAGTTATCCACAGGACTTATGCTCATGGTCAAGGGGATAAAAATAATCCTGGGCAAAACCCTGCTTAAAGGCGCTGAGCATGGAGTGGAGCCCCACCTAACGATCCAGTCCGCAGGGTTTATTCCTATCACGATTATCATTGGTATTTGCGGGGTAGTTGTTACCCTGGCCTTTTTAAACAATAAAAAACTGCCGGCCGCCCTTATCGTGATTGGATTAGGCCTGTTCATCGGCCTGATTCTGGGCACAAAAGAGGGATTTGACACCCTTAAACCCGGCCTGTATTTTCCTCACCTTTTTCCCCATGGATTTCCTGTCCCGGCAGATTTGACCTTTGCCCTGTTTGCCGTGGTTCTTCCCCAGCTACCCATGACGCTGGGCAATGCCGTGGTCGCTCAAGCCGATCTTTCAAAGGACTATTTTGGGGACAATGCCGAAAAAATGACCTACACGGCACTGTGCTTTTCCATGGCTGCCGGTAATTTTTTAAGTTTTATTTTCGGGGGCATACCCATGTGCCACGGCGCCGGCGGTCTTGCCGCCCACTACCGCTTTGGCGCAAAAACCGCCGGCTCAAATCTGATTATCGGCGGAATCATGGCAGGCCTTGCCCTGATTCTGGGAGCGGGATTTATTTATGTGCTTTTTCTGATCCCCATGTCCATCCTCGGTGTGTTGCTGCTATTTGCCGGAAGCCAGCTTGCATTGACCATCAGCGACATGCACAGCAGAAATGAATTGTTTATTATTGTGACCATCGTATCCTTAACCCTTGCCGCCAACCTGGCCATAGGCACTATTTTCGGAATTATTCTGGCATACGGAATCAGACACATCCACATTTAATAAGGCCCATGATCGGAATAAAACAAATTTAATTTTCATTCGTATTCAAGGCAATGCTTCTCATTGTCAGGAAAAAACCATGACTTTTATTTTGATTATGGGCCTTCACAACCCTTTTTATTGATCTGAAAGCCATATACGAGGCAGCAATCAAACGGGTGGACCCGTATGCCATGGTGCAGTCAAGGGTAACCCTGGACACCAACACCCTTAATATCCGTCTTGACAACCAAAACATGCGCCTGTCCTTGGAAAAATTTAAAAAAATATATGTGCTTGGCGCAGGAAAGGCCACAGCGCCCATGGCAAGGGCAATGGAAGAAATCCTTGGGCCAAAACTTCATGGGGGACTGATTTCAGTTAAAAAAGGGCACACCGACACTTTAAACAAAATTAAAATCATGGAAGCAGGCCACCCGGTCCCGGATGACAACAGCGCTTTGGCCGCCCGGCAGATCATTGATATCGCAGCAAGAGGAAATGAAGCGACCCTGTTCATCAATCTGATTTCCGGAGGCGGGTCCGCTCTCCTGGCCTGTCCGGGGGAATACCGGGGTGCATCCATCACCCTTGCAGACAAACAGAAAACCACTGAACTTCTGCTGGCTTGCGGGGCCGATATCAACGAAATTAACATAGTGCGAAAACAGCTGTCCGGCATCAAGGGTGGAAAACTTGCCCGGCACATGTACCCTGCCACATCCGTGAACCTGATCCTTTCCGATGTGGTGGGCGATGACCTTAGCGCCATTGCTTCGGGTCCCACAGCACCGGATGTCACCACCTTTGCCCAGGCCCTTGGTATTGTAAAAAAATACGAATTGTCGTCCAGACTGCCGGCAAGGGTGACAACCATGCTTGAATCCGGTGCACTGCAAGAGACAGACAAAGACCAAGTCAGTGATCATAAAGTTTTTTCACAGGTTCACAACATTCTTTTGGGCAATAATTTGTCCGCCGTGAATGCAGCCCGGCAAACGGCCGAAAACCTTGGTTACAACACCCTGGTGTTAAGTTCCCGGATCACCGGCGAAGCCCGGGAAATTGCCCGGGTCTTTTCCGGTATGGCTCAGGATATCGCATTAGGCAACCTGCCCCCCCAACGTCCGGCCTGCGTACTTGCCGGCGGAGAAACCACGGTGACCATCAAGGGGAACGGTAAAGGCGGACGGAATCAGGAAATGGCTTTGTCCTTTCTCCAGGAGCTTGACGCCGGCCCTGCCGGAATTGAAAACATCTTTTTTCTTTCCGGTGCCACAGACGGCAATGACGGCCCCACGGATGCGGCCGGGGCATTTGCATCCCAGGCTGTTCTGGAAGCAGGAAAAAAAGCGGGGCTGGATATCAGTGAATACCTGGGCAGAAATGATTCATACACCTACTTTGATACGGCCGGACATCTGTTCAAACCCGGCCCCACCAACACCAACGTATGTGACCTTCAAATCCTTATTATAAAATAACAGATTACGAGCTTGATTCTATTGTAGGCCATTTTTCGTAGGGGCAATCCCTCTGTGGTTGCCCTCGTTAGGGCAGGCACGGTGGCCTGCCCCTACAGCGACCGACGTTAGAACCAATCCCCAGATTACTATAGATATTCCGTGTTCTTCAGAACTTCAAGCTGCTCAATGGTTTTTTCCGCCACTTTTTGATTTTTAGTAAAAAAGCGTTTTAAACGTTCGATAAGCTGCCGTTGCTCTGCCTTATCATTGCCATAATGTTCATGCGCTAATAATTTTTTAGCGTAAGCTATGTTTGATTGCACTTCGTCAGGGATTCGCTCTCCGTCATGACGAGCTGCATCCTCCGGGCATACATCGTGACAAATTCCACATCGGATACATTTGTCATTGTTTATAACCGCAATCTCTTCTTCCAAACAAATTGCCCCGGCAGGACATTCATCAACGCATATTCCACATCCCGTACACGATTCTTCCTTTATCCATGGCATTTATGTCTGTCTCCTTTTCTTAATTTTAGGGACTTCTCTTTATCATATAGCTAACTTTGAAATCACCATATCATTTTTATCAACACCCAGCAAACTTGCTATTGGGTAACATTTTGCGATTAAGAGAAAAAAAGTATTTGGATGACAACTTTCCATAAGGCCTTCAAAATTCCCCTGCCCTTTCGATATAATAAGATCGGCATTATTATATTCTTCTACAAATTCGTCTGAACAAAATTCAATAAGTGTTGAAGGCGCATCAAAACCATTGGGAATAACCCTGCAAACGTTGTTAATGCCTATTTGATTTGCATCTTCAAGTGTTGCGTCGTTGATTACAGGTTTTCCCCGTACAGCAAACGTAATATTTTTATGATTCATTGTTTCAATAAATAATTTATCAAAAACTATTTCGCCGCAATTATCGCCTAAGTACAAAATATGTTCAGCTTTACGGATTTCATTTTTTAAGTCTGCCGTCATATCAACTTTTAAATTTTTTTGGAAAAAAGATTCAATTTGATTCGATATGTCGTCATTAACACTTTGTGCGCCATAATCAATTATATTGCCGATAACCGAAAGCTTTGCCGCTGTGAAAAAAGGATCTTCACTGTCATTAACTATGGTCTCCCAATATGGGTATTCTTTTAGAAGAATCTCATTGGCCTTTAATTTTTCTTCGGCATACAGGTTTGTATTGCTAAGATGAATCCTGGCCATGCGGTGAATTTCCGTTGCCATTTTGGGATTTGAAAGTTCCCAATTAGATTCAATCAGTTTATGGACTGAAAAAATGAAATGTTCTGCAACTTTTTCATCAGGTTTAAATTTATCAATTAGTTTTTCAATTGTCTTTATATGACAAAAATAGCATTCGTGTCTCATAATTCCTCTTTTTTACGGCCCAACCTTGGGCAGTATATCCTTAAAAACAACGCCGTAAATATCCCAGATGGTGACAAACAATGCGGCAATAATAGGACCGATGATGATGCCGATAATACCGAACATGGCAATGCCGCCAAGGGTGGAAAATAAAATTAAAAGATCGTGCATCTCCGTGTCTTTACCCACAAGCCGGGGCCGCAGAAGATTGTCAACACCTCCCACGATCACCCCGCAGAAGACGATAAGAGCGCCGGCCTTGAACCATGCGCCCTGGGAGAATAGCCAAAGCGCCGCCGGAATCCATATCAACGCCGTCCCAACGGCCGGTATAATGGACAACACCGTCATGACAGCACCCCAGAAAACCGAACTGTGGATGCCGACCACGGCAAACGCGATGCCGGATGCCCCGCCCTGAACAAGACCGATGATGGCGGTTCCCTTGATCGTAGCGCGAGTTACAGAGGTAAATCTGTTAAGAAGCCGTCTTTCATCCTTATCGTCCAGGGGCATGTAAAATAAGATTTTCTTTAACAGCCTGTCCCCGTCTATAAGAAAAAAGAACATCGTATACAAAAGAATTGCCACCATAAATATAAAATTGATGGTGCCCATGGTCGCGGTTTGAAGCCCGTTGACAAAAAACTGACTTGCGGCGCCCACCAGTTCTCCAGCCTTGATGTAGATGGTTTCCCTGTAGGGTTCTACCTGTTCATAAAAAGGCAGATCTTCCAGCCACTGGGAAATGGCTATGGGTGAAGACAATTGTTTCTGGACCCAGGGTGTAGCTGTCTGCCCCACCTTGATGGCCTGACTGGTGACAATGCCTAAAAGGCCGCTTAAGGGAAGAAGAACGATCAGGATGATAATCATGATGGTAATCCCGGATGCTGCAGCCTGTCTTCCTTTCAGCCATTTGTTAAGCCGCTCATACAACGGATAGGCCAGGGCTGAGAAAATTCCGGCCAGCAGAATAGCCATGAGAAAAGACTTTATCATTACAAGAAAAACAGCTGAAATGAAAAACACCAGTGATAATAAAAATAAAGGATGGATCAGGTCTTGATTCATGGAAATTTTCCCCTGGTAATTTTTTTTCTTAAATCTATCCTATTACTTAATTATAAATCGCTTTTTTGATCAAATTTTTCGTTGGATGAACACTATCATAGAAACAAAAAATATTAAAATCACAGTTTGGAATAAATTCTTACTTTTCTGCCACAACCAGGAATCCCTTCACCGGATTTCCCGATTGCTTCCGGATATCCGTGCCGGCCAATTCCAGTGGTTTCAATCCATGCCGGTTCAGGCAGGTCTGAATATATCGTCTGGAATGTGCATATCGGCCGCTGGGGTAAAGCTGATAATCGTTTGTATCGTCTTCGAGTCTTTCCACTGAGAATGCAATTTTTCCACCCGGAGCAAGGGATGTTGCAGCCGATTTGATAATTTGATCCAAATCTCCAAAATAGACAAAGACATCAGAGCTGTAGATCAGGTCAAATTTTACGGGAAATGCCCATGGCTGCAGGATATCAAATACCTCCAGGCAGCTGTAAATTTTCTTTTCAGCCGCTTTTTCAAGCATCTTTTCTGATACATCAACGCCGGTCAGACGTTTTGCAAACGGCTGGTATAACACGGCACCCAGACCTGTGCCGCAGCCAAGATCAAGAATCTCCATATTTTCGGACAAATAGGGACGTACCATATTAAACAGAAGTTCAGGGGTTTTGTATTCCAGTTCTTCAACCAGAATGGCCTCAAAATTTTCAGCACACTGGTTAAAAATACTGCGAACATGCGCCACGGGTGCTGCATCAGGAGGGGTATCCCCCCCGCCGATGCTCTGGAGCATGAATTGTGCAATTTCATTTTGCGGTTGGCTTTTAAGCACCTTCCGGTAATGTGTTTCAGCTTCTTTGAACCGTTCGCGTTTTTGAAGCATGATTCCGATATTCAAGTGGGGGGAGACATAATCCGGCTGAATGTCAATAGCCTTTTGGTATGCGTTTAACGCTTCCTCTCCCTGACCTTGCTCATCCAAAGCCACACCCAAATTATTCCATGCCTCGGCCATTTCAGGCGCAAACCGGACGGCCGCCCGGAAACTTGTCATTGCATCATCCGGTTTTCCGGTTTCCCGGTAAGCCACGCCCAAATTATTCCACACCAGGCCGGCCTCCGGTTGCTGTTCAAGCATCTTCTGATATAAAGGAATGGCACTCTGATGATCATTTTCCATCTGTTTCAACCGGCCTAATTGATAACATGCAGACAAATCCGGTGGGTTAAGACCGGCTGCTTTTTCAAATAAAGGTTTGGCTTTTTCCGGCCGCTTCCGGTCCAGGTACAGGATTCCGAGGGCACTCATCGGCTGCCCCCATTCCGGTTTTTTCTCCAAAATTTCCCTGTAGCCTTTTTCCGCCTCGGAAAACCTGCCCGCCTTGTGACTGATGTATGATTTTTGAAACATCTGTTCTAAATCGTACTTTGCTGCGTTTTTCATATAATACGTCTCTTTCTTACATTGATACCCGTTCCGGAAGAGTCAACAACGTCTTGGCATTGATGAGATCCCTGCATTTAATAGTCAAACCGTCCCAAGGCTTTCTGCATGTATGTTTTAAAACTATTTTTAACGATAGCCAAGATGCATATCGAAAACAAGAGGAAACCCTCAAAAATCCAAAGGCTGATCTGAAGATCGGCCATATTCCCTTAAAATGCCTCTTTCGGCAATAATTTACTTGGTCCGCCCTACCCTTTTCATTTGATGAATACGACTTATGTTATTTGTATCGGCTGTCATTTCTGAAACCATAGAGGACGCCTTTTTAAGAAGCCGGTATTAAGCAATAAGGTCAACAGCTAAAAAAACACTAACACAAAGTGTTTTTTAAATTCAGGTTAAATCATTGATAATGAACAGCGATGACAAAAGGTCGGAAAGGAGACAGAAATAATGAAAGACAATGCACGGGCCATGGTCAAAGCATCCCTGGCCGCAGATTCTCTGGCACTTGGGGTCCACTGGATTTATGATGCAGAAACAATCAAATCAAATTACGGCGTTGTAGATCAATTGATGGCACCCGGCCTGGACACGTACCATCCCACCAAAAAGAAAGGTGATTTCACCCATTATGGCGATCAGACCCTGGTTCTGCTCAGATCCGTTGCAAATTCAGGCCGCTTTGATCCCAATGATTTTTTTGAGCAGTGGAAGGCATTTTTTGAAAACTATAACGGGTATTTTGATTCAGCGACAAAAACCACATTAAAAAATATCGTCAAAAAGAAGGGGCCCTTTGACTGTGGCTCCCTGTCCAATGATATTGCCGGGGCCGCAAGAATATCCTCCGTTGATTTTAAGCCTGTACAATCATCCTGATCAATTGATTGAAGCAGTCAGGGCCCAGACTCAAATGACCCACAAGGATACAAATACCGTTGACGCGGCGGTTTTCTTTTCACTGCTGGTCGTGGAATGCCTCAAGGGGACACCGCCTTCTGAAACCATGAAACGCCTTTCCCAAGGTCGCTTTTCAGATTCGCCGATTTCAATGTGGACCCAACAGGGGTTGGACGCGGCTGATCAGGAAAGCGTTCCGGCGATTATCCGATTCGGTCAGTCCTGTTCGATCCTTGACGCATTTCCCGGCATCGTTCAGGTCATTACCAGACATGAAAACGATCTCTCCGGGGCTGTCATTCAATCGGTCATGGCCGGCGGGGACAATGCCGCCCGGGCCGCAATAGTGGCCATGGTGCTGGCCGCTTACAGAGGACTGGATGACAAAACCCGGGAGTGGGCAGAAGGATTGAACCAGAAAGAGGTCATCAGCGCCTGCCTGGAGAGAATCGTTTAGCAGACAACCATTCTTTGCTGTGCTTGTTTAATTTTCAGGATAAGGCTAATTTTGACAACCATTTTGATGCAAGCCTGATTTCTGCCCCATTTGGAAAAGTCTTTTCCCTGTTAAGTTTTTTAGAAACTTGGACCATTTTTATTTCAGGGAAGAATTTTTTGAATAAATCAAAATTTGGGCTCAAGTTATTGTCGTTCCATTTAACCTCTACTAACAGGGAAGGAGTGTTGTTTTTTGAAATACAGAAATCAATCTCTTTGCCATCCTTATTTTTCACATAATACAGCTTTCCTTCTTCTCCCAGGCAATCCTCCCGGAAATGCAACTCTTTTTGAATGGCGCATGCTACGGCATTTTCCAGCTTAACACCCTGCTCACCTAAAACTTGCCCCGTATCATAAAAGTAAAATTTAGACGCTTTTTGAATAGCCCTGGCAATATTTTTATGAAATGGCGGTACTTTAAAAAGCACATACATGTTTTCAAGTATCGTTAACCACCTTTTTACTGTTTTGTCTGAACATTGCAAATCCTGGGCCAGGGAACTATATGAAATTGGGCTTCCCACCCGGTGTTTTAACAATTGAATCAACGTTTCAATCTGAGTGATCTGCTGAACATTCTCAAGGTCAATGAGATCTTGCTTTAAAATGATATCAAGATGAGATTTTTTCCAACGGTTATAAAAACGGTTTGTTCCATTTAAAAAAGGTTCAGGAAAGCCGCCAATCAATAAAAGTTTGTCCAGCTCAATTTCAAGGTCATCTGGTTTCAAATAAGTGTTGATTTCTTTAAGATCCAAAGGGTGTAGCCTGAATTGGAAAAATCGCCCTGCCAGGGAATCACCAACTTTTTTATAAGTATCTAACCTGGCGCTGCCTGTAACAAGTATTGATGGCGGAATGCCTTCCTTGTCATAAATTCCCTTCAGCCATGATTTCCAATCTTTCAGCTTATGCAGTTCATCAAAGATAACCAGGGGTTTTGACCTGTCCCAAGATCTTTCCTGCAGATCTATTCTATCATCAACATTGTCATAGTTGAAATAATCAAAATTATTTCCCAACATTTTTGAAAGCGTTGTTTTTCCAGCCTGGCGTGGTCCGGTCAGCAAAATGATTTTTTTATTTAAATCGTCTTTAATATATTTTGTGATATATCGTTCCATGAAGACTATTCTGACATCTATTCCGAAACAGTCAAGACTTTTTCGGATTTTAGTCCGAATAAGTCGAATTTGTGATTCGTGGTTTAATCGCGGTGCTACGCTGATCGGTGCCGCCCCAAAAACCGCAAAATCAAAACATAAATCACTTAAACCGTGGCAATTCCCACCCTTTCCAGACACTTAATGAGCGGATTGTAAAGATAACACCAGCGGATATTAGAGCAGTAAAAGGTTCAGGCGCGTTCAGGAATACAAAAAGCACAAAAATAACACCACCAGCCAAACAAGCCGTCGCATATATTTCCTTATGAAAAATCAGAGGAATTTCATTACAAAGCACATCACGGATAATTCCGCCCATAACGGCTGTCAAAATACCCATCATAACTGCAAGTGGCGGATGAATACCGGCATGTACGCCTATTTGAATACCAATAATTGTAAACACACTGATTCCGATCGTATCGAAAAAAAAAAGTGCTTTGGAAAGCCGTAATATTGTTTTGGTAAATAAAAACGTAAGCGAAACAGCAACGACAATAATGTAAAAATAAACAGGGTCTTGAAGCCACGAAACAGGGGTATTACCAATCATCATATCACGCGTAGTCCCCCCACCAATAGCCGTTACAAACCCGAGAAACAAAGCACCGAATAAATCAAGTTTTTTTTCAGCAGCAGCGAGTCCTCCCGAAACTGCAAAAGCAAATGTTCCTAAATAATCAAATAATATGATTAATACGTCTGTCATGTTTAAACATTTAATAACTTAATATTTTTGTTTTTTCATTAAGAAGCTTATCCGCTATCCGGGGAGGCTTCGTAACCGAGCGCCCATCTATCAAATTGAGAACGCTTTTTTCTCAAAAAATAGGGGCCAAACCACGTTTTATCAATTTTTTGTCTTCGGTCTGCCAGATTTACCCGGGTGCTCTACAATACCCGCACGGATCGGGTTCAGTTCTATGTACCGCTGACATGTCAAAAAATATTTCTCCTATTGAACCAGGCAGGATCGATACCGTCCTTCCCATAGAGTACCCGTTCTTCTATAAGTTCGGTTGATATATTGAACATACCGTTGCCCCAAGCGTTTTAACAAATCTCCGACATTGCTGCTATTTTTAGGGGTCAGCAACAGATGGACATGATTTGTCATCAAAACGTAAGCGTGGATTAGACAACCCGAGGTTAACGCATACTCCTCAAGCCATTGAAGATAAAACAAGTAGTCATCATCGGCAAAGAAACAGGCCTGCTTGTTATTCCCCCTTTAAATAATGTGAAGAGGGATGTTGGGAACTACTATTCTCGGACGTCTTGGCATAATGCCAATTTACACTGACTTGAAAGGAGATACAATTAAAAAATAGTGGTCTGTCCCCTACCCTATTTTTTGTTTTTTTCTTGCCTTAGCTTAACCCTACCTGATACAGGTACAAGATATTTTACCTGTATCAGGTGTTGGCCAACAAAAAGCGAGTTCTTAACCTTAGGGCGTTAACAAATTCATACGACTGCAATAGTTCCTAAATTAATAGTATTTCATAGTATTAACATGGAACTAACAGGAGGCATCATTTTACGATGAAGCAGAAGTTAATCAGGTTATTTTACCCTGGAATGTTACTCTAGTTCCAGGCTCTAAGGTTTATCTTTAAGGGTAGCGGAAACGTGAATGTGAGATAAACGTGACAAGCCTTTTTAACAACTCCAAGGAGTCCCTGACTCTTTAACACTTTAACTTTTGTTCGAGAGGTCTTAAAGACATCTATTATGCTGGTTTATGTAATTAACAAAAATGGTAATCCATTGATGCCGTGTAAACCTGCTAAAGCCCGGAAATTGTTAAAATCGGATAGAGCAACAATAGCCAACCACACCCCTTTTACCATCCGGTTGACATGGGATTTTGAAGAACATACTCAATCGGTTACCATCGGTATTGATAAAGGGGTTAAGCGGACTGGATTCTGTGCGGTTTCCAAAGATGAGGTTTTGATTTCGGGAATTATCGACCATAGAAGCGATGTAAAAAATAAAATGAGTACGAGAGCGACCAACAGAAGACAACGCAGATCTCGGTTATGGTATAGAACCCCGCGATTTCTTAACAGAAGCGCAAGTACAAGAAGCGGAAGACTCCCCCCGTCAATCAAAACCAATGTGGAAGAAGTCCTCAGAGTAGTGAAGAAACTCCCCCTGCCCATTCATCATATCACTGTAGAAGATGTGTTGGTGGATATAGCTAAATTGAACGACCCCGATCTGACAGGCAAAGATTACCAGGCATCCAACAGACTTCATGAAAATCTCAGACTGGCCTGTCTGCTCAGGGATGGATTTACTTGTCAGTATTGCAAAAAGAAAAATGTCAAACTGGAAGCCCACCATATTATACCGCGAAGTGAGGGCGGCAAAGACACCATATTGAATCTTGTGACACTATGCAGCACCCATCATAAAGCGCTTCATAAGGGCAGGATTAAGATGAAACTCAATGGGGTCGGTAACTTGAAAGATGTGATCGCGCAAAGGACCATGCAAGGAAAACAGTCCCTTTACAGGCAGCTGTCCACATTTGGAGAAGTGAAGACGATATTTGGATATCAAACGGCAGAATATAGAAAAGCGTTGGGGCTTGCAAAGGATCATGATGTGGACGCGTTCTGTATTGCCAATTATTTCAGCACGTATGATCTGACCTATCACAAGGAGAATTTTTTCAGGGTCTCTTTCAGACCCAGGCAGACAAGAAGATGCTATCATGATTTACCCAAACCAGGTAAAGGCAGAGTCCGATACAAGGTCAATGAGGCGCTCGAAGGCTTTAAAAAAGGGGATATTGTCATGGTGAAAGATCAATTTATCAAACAAATCAATTCGATTTATTCCAATGGCAGGTTGGCTTTCAAGAGAATCAAGGGTGAGCCTGCCTCTGCTTTGCCAAAAGATTACAGATTGCTTTTAAAACAAAAGACAATAGGCTTTAATGCTATTTAATTCCAATAAATACTATTAAATAATTGAATGATTGCAATACATGCAACAGATCTGTCATTGTCTTATGACAATGTAAAGGCATTGGAAAACTTAAACTTAAGTGCCTCTTATCATGAGGTACTCTGTCTGCTGGGGCCAAATGGTGCCGGTAAAACAAGCCTCATTAAAATACTCTGCGGCCTGCTTAAACCCGATGCTGGTACGATCAATTTCTTTGATACATCAGGCAAGGCTGTTTCTTTCTCAAAAAAGCGTATCGGCTATTGTCCCCAAAACCCTTCAATCTGGTACGATCTTACCTGCCATGAACAGCTTATTTTTTTATCTAAGCTTTATGGTCTTTCAAAAAGAGAGAGCAGAGCCCGGGTTGACCTTCTGCTTGAAACACTTCATCTGAAAGATAAAAAAAATGTCCTGGCAGGAAAACTTTCAGGAGGGATGCAACAATCCCTGAATCTTGCCATGGCGTTGGTCAATGATCCGGACATCCTTATACTGGATGAACCTTTTGCAGGGCTCGATATTCTGGTTCGTATTCACATCAGACAAATGCTTTGTTCTTTTGCACATTCTCAAGGTAATGCTCTGATCCTTTCGACGCATAATATTGATGAGGCTGAAAAACTTGCAGACAGAGTAATCGTCATGAATCACGGTGCTGTTTATGAAATAGATTCTTCCGAAATAATTCATCCTGGTATGTCCGATAGATTTGTCATTGAAGTGGTTTTAAAAGAGGCTACAGCAGAACAGACTGATAGAGCGGCAGAAGAGATTTTGAAATTAGGTGCAACCGTTGTCTGCCTTCAGCAGACCCTGCTTATCTACACAAGCAACAAAGAGACAACATTGGAAAAGACTCTGAAAATATTTAAAAATCAGGGATTAACATCAGTCAAAATTAATGTCCGAAACCGGTCTCTTGAAGATCTGTTTATTAAACTCAAAGGCATGATGGTTGAAGAATGAAAGCCGTTCTTGTGTTCAATAAATGCCTAAAACAGCAACTGAGGGACAAAATCAGCTTTTCATTGTCCTTATTAACAGTCCCCTTTTTTGTCATCTTTTACTGGTTCTGCTGTAGCGGCCAGACAGATCCTTACACAGTGGTTATCAGTAATTCAGATCAAGGCTGTATTGAACAAAGCCGTACTATCAATTACGGCCAGGAACTTATCAGCCATCTGCAAGAGGCATCCTCAATGACCGAAAAAGCCCTCTATATTACAGAGATCCTTCATGATCAAAAAGAGCTGAACCAGGCTTTAATAAACAGAAATGCTGCAATAGGACTCATTATCCCGCCGGGATTTTCTGAGGCAATAAGCAAAGATAAAAATATTCCACCTGTCGTTCAGCTGAAAGGAGATGCCTCGCTATCCTCATATTATATGACGAAAAATTTGATAGTGCAGGTCTTATACAGTTTTCAGAACAAAAAAAGCCTGAAAATAGAAGAGTCCACAATCGGTCTTTCGGGGAGTCGCAGCCCTTTCGAAATATACGTGCCAGGTCTCCTTGTCTTTGCTGTTATCATGATGATTTTTTCCGCTTCTATGACAATTGCACGTGAAATTGAGTCCTGTAATATCGATCGACTAAAGATGACCCCTTTAGGAACAATGGATCTTCTGACCGGCATCAGTGCTTTACAGCTTATGCAGGGGCTAATTTCTTTAACCCTGACATTTCTGGTGGCATGGGCGCTGGGTTTTAGAAGTGCCGGTTCAATCACCTATGCTTTTCTCATTTCCGGTACAGCCTGCTTTGCCAGTGTAGGAACAGGTATGGTGATTGGAGCTGTATCTAAAAATCAGAACAGAGCATTTCTTATTTCAAGTGTTGCCATGTTTCTCCTGATTCTCTTTTCCGGGGTTGTTTTTCCGAGACCAGAAGTAGAACTGTTTCAGGCAGGTGGTTATCAGGTTAATTTGTTCGATTTTTTACCAACCACTCATATGGCTAAAGGCCTTGAAAAAATATTGACATTGGGACTTTCCCACGAAGAATTAGTATATGAGACTGTTTTTTTAGCTATACTCTCAATATCATATTTCGTTGCAGGTATTCTTTTCTTTAAGCATATGGTTCTATCAGCAAAAAAGTAAGCCGTATATTGACAGTCTCTTTATCTTAACAACTTATTTTTGAGGATTTTTATGAATTCGATTAAAGCCTGGATAAAAGCATCAAGACTCCAGTCCCAAAGCTATATTTTTCTATCTGTTCTTTTTGGCCAGGCATGGTTCGTCTATCAGGGCAATGAATTAAACTGGACCATATTTATTGTTATGTCATTTTTTGGCATTTTTGATCAGCTTTTTATCGTATATGCAAATGATTTTGCCGACTATGAAACAGACTGTAAAAACAACACCTTTAATATTTTCTCCGGGGGGTCTCGTGTTCTGGCTGACAAAGATCTCGTACCGGCTCAACTGAAAAAAGCATCATTGTTAATGACCTCGCTTTGCCTTGCGTGTGGGTTTTTTCTAACTGTTCTTTATCAAAGGTCCCTGGCAATACCACTTGTGGTAAGTGCTCTTATGCTACTTTGGATATACAGTTATAAACCATTCAAACTGTCTTACCGGGGGGGTGGAGAGTTTTTGCAAATGGCCGGTGTCGGAATTATTTTACCTTTTTTCGGTTATTATGCTCAATCCGGAACGGTCCTTGAATTCCCATGGATGCTCATGCTTGTTATTTTGCCCACTCAACTGGCATGTGCCATGGCAACCTCGCTCCCGGATGAACCGTCTGACAAATTATCAAAAAAAAAAACAATGACTGTTTTGCTGGGTCAGAAAAAAACAAAAAGGCTGATTATACTTTTAAATATAATCAGTATGATTCTATTTCCCTATTTAGGTTGGATACAACCGTTTAATATAGAAGTTTTTTACATCCTGCTTGTTCCTGGTATCGCCACTTTTATTCAACTGTTTATTACCAACAGTGAAGCCGGAAGTGCTAAATTAACTCTCTTTGTATTTCTATCCGTACTTGTTACATTGAGTCTTATGGGAGGTATGGCAATTTCATTGCTTGCCTGAACAATGGTATATAATTTCCTTATATTATCACTGCTCTTTATGATTCCAGGAATCATCATATATGCGCTGAGAAAGGACCTTCGAGTAGTCATTCATATCATGGTCCTTTGTTCAATACCTTTTGCATTCACCGAGCGCTTTTTTTATCCATCATACTGGGAACCGGTATTCCTGTTCAACCTGATTGATATTATCGGTTTTGGGATAGAGGATATCCTATTTGTTGCAGGACTTTCTGCATTTACATCAACATCATATGCTTTTTTCACAAAGCAGAATTATCAGCCACTTCAGAAGAGGAGTCACTTACAAACAATAGTCAGATGCATTATGATTCTTGTCCCGACTTTTTTACTTGTCGGACTATGTGTAGTTGCAAAAATTGAAATGATCTATGGGGCTTTATTTATTATGGTTCTGGCAAATGCAATAATGACTTTGCTACGAAAAGACCTTTTAAAAGCCAGCCTCCTGGGAGGTTTTTTTTCAACGTTAATTTATACAGGTTTGTGTCTTTGTGTATCCCTTCTTTACCCTGACATTTTCCAGTTAACCTGGCACACGGATCAGTTTTTGAATTTTTTTATTTTTGGCATTCCAGTTGAAGAAATATTTTATGCATTCTCTTCCGGAATGACAGCCACACTGTTCTATCCATTTGTGTTTCAGTTAACCATCACGAAGCGTCCAGCGGTTCCAAACACGTGATAGATGGGACTTTTATCTGCCCATAAGTTATCCTTCTTTAGTCATTAAAAAATCGGCAATTTGTTGGTCCAAGATTTTTTCAAGTTCACTCCAGATTTGATGATGCAGAAAATTCAGGCCTACTGTTTCAGAACAAAAAAGGTAGAATTGGGATGTCAAAGATCAGATTTGATGCCAACATCAGAACTGACTGACGTTTCAAGCTGATATTTTTCAGCAAATTCATCAAAATTTTAAAACGTTACTCAAATATAGGGAGTAGTGTGCTTATGCTTCAACCAAGAAACTTATGACTGACGAGTTTATAAAATCATCCCACTTAATCTACATATGCTATTTCTACATTTAAATGTTTGCACTATTCAGTCATCAGATCAATATAGGATTGATAATCTTCATCTAAAAAAAAGGTATAAAATATCAGCGATTTGACTTATTATTAAATGATACAAATTAATACACCGAACTTCAAAACCAAATTTTAATTAATAAAAATAAAAGCAGGCTGCTTGCAAAATAAAATTATGAAAGTTATTGGAATTGTATGCTTGATATGTTTATGGCTATCTGCGGCTTACAGCAATGCAGGCGAAAAATATCTTGCCAAGGCAATGACCGACCATCTCCAGTGCTACCCCGTGGAGATGCTTAGTTTCGAGGAACAAAAACCCATCATTATCAAGAAGTCTGTTTGTCTGGCTATCATTTATAATGAGTTAGGTGCTGAACCGTTATGGGTGTCAAAGGAGGGACCTGGGGAACGCGCAGAAATCATATTTAAATATTTGAAAAATGCCGGCAATGAAGGCCTGGATCCGGCTGTTTATCAGGTGAAAAAAATAGAAAGGCGGTGGGCTGATCTCAGCCAGACATCACTGGCAGAACTTGATACGCTTTTAACTTACAACATGTTGAAATATACCCATGATGTCAGCTACGGACAGCTTAAGCCCTACATGGTCAACCCAAAACTTTTTGCCGAAGCCGGTAAAAGAGGATTTGATCCCCTCAAAATGGTGGAGACCATCCGAAAAACGGAAGACCTTGAAGCGTTTTTTCAATCATTGCCGCCCCAGCATCGTCAATACAAGGGACTTAAAAAGGCTCTTGTCCAGTATAGCGGCATGACATACAGTGGGCAGTGGCCGAAGATAATCCTAAGAGAAAGTATCAGGCCCGGGGATGAGGATGAGCGAATCATTGAGATCAGAAAACGAATCGCACTGCTGGAAAATACCGGCGTGGAGAGTTTAACGACGGGCAATCTTGCACGCTTTGACGATGATCTGATGAAAAAAGTGATTCGCTTCCAGCTGCATCATGGTCTTGAGCCGGACGGTATCATAGGCCGTAACACCATGCGTGAACTGAATAAATCGCCACAGGAACGGTTGGATCAGATAAAGGTAAATATGGCAAGATGGCGTTGGCATGATCATACGCTGGGGGATAAGTATATTCTGGTTAATATCGCCAACTACAGGCTTTTTACCTATGAAGCGGGTGAACTCAAATTCAGCATGCCTGTGATCGTCGGTGAATTACAGAACCAGACCCCTGTCTTCAGTGACAAGATCAAATATCTTGAGCTCAATCCATATTGGAATGTGCCACCCAGTATTGCCACGGATGAGGAACTGCCGAAACTCAGAAAAAATCCCAACCATCTTGTAGATAATAATATCCGGCTTTTTTCCAACTGGCAGGAAGACGGTGTTGAGATTGATTCAACCGTCATTGACTGGCATTCGGTCACCCCGTCCCAGATGGCAGGGTTCAAACTTCGCCAGGATCCAGGGCCGGGCAATGCACTGGGGAGGGTAAAATTTATGTTTCCCAACCAGTATTTTGTATACCTCCATGACACGCCGTCAAAAAAATTATTTTCCAAACAAACAAGGCCCTTCAGTCATGGATGTATCCGTGTTTCGGAACCGGCGAAACTGGCAGCGTTTCTCCTCAACAAAAAGGGCGATGAATGGGATCGGGAGCGAGTGAATCATCTGATCGACCTGGGCAAAAGAGAAGTGCTTAAAATTCGTCCGGCGATACCTGTCCACATCACCTATCAAACGGCATGGGTTGACAAATACGGTCAAATAAATTTTAATGGGGACATTTACGGAAGAGACGAGAAGTTGTATCAAGCATTATATATAAAATGAGAAAGCGATTTTCACCGTGAAATCTATCTTCAGTCCTGATCGAAATCCCAGGAAAAAAATAAGCAGACGTTCGTTTTTACTGGCATCAACCCAAGCAGCAATGGGATTGGTTATCCCCTCATCGGTTTTCGCGCTATCATCCCCCCCCCGGCCGTTGCGTTTCTACCACACCCATACCGGCGAAAGGATCTCCATAGATTATTCGCCAAAAACCTATACCGGGTCGGTGCGTGAAAAAATTGAATATTTTTTCCGCGATTTTCGGACCGGTGAAGTTCATCCCATAGATCCTCACCTTCTTGATGTGCTTTCCACCATTCAGCATTCCTGCGGCAGCCGGTCCTGTTACGAGATTATTTCCGGATACAGGTCGCCCAAAACCAATGAGTCGTTGAGGGAAAAAAGTCACGGCGTCGCAAAAAAAAGTTACCACATGAAGGGTAAGGCCTTAGATATCAGGCTGGCGGGGCTCGACACAAAGGCCCTTCGCAATTTAGCTTTAAAATATAACAACGGCGGTGTCGGCTTCTATCCTGAATCGGATTTTGTTCACATCGACACCGGTCGTAAAAGAAGTTGGTAGGTTTTTAATCTAAGAGACATGATGAAAGCGCCGGGATAAACCGGCGTTTTTATCATGCCCCCTAAATGTGTAACCCCAAAACACAACATTAGCCTATTCACAGGCAAAATCGTTGCACCTATCCTGATTTTTCTAAAAACTCAAAAAAAAAACAGCTTGACTATTAGCGCGCTAACAATTAGCTTGCTAAATAAAAAAACAAAGGTGATTATGAAATACAAAAAAGCAGATAAACCCTTGATGCATCTTTTTATGCACATAGGGAAATTGCTAAATGACAGGTTAAGAACCTCCCTGGATAAGGGTGGGATTCATTTTGGACAGGCGCGGGTCTTAACGGCTCTGATGGAACATAAAGAATTGACCCAGGGGTTGGATATAAAACCGGCAACGGTCACAAACATGCAGAGGATGATTGGCGAGGGGTTGGATATAAAACCGGCAACGGTCACAAACATGGTAAAACGGATGGAAGCATCTAAGCTGATTGAACGTCGACGAGATATAAATGATGACAGAATCATAATCGTCACACTAACAGCTAAAGGGAAAAAAGCGGCAGAATTCGCCTTGACCGTGATGGCACAGATTGAAGATGATATCCGTTCAGAACTAAGTCAAAAAGACGTTGATACGTTGCGTACCCCCCTTGAAAAAGTTCGTAACGTCCTTGGAGGTTCTGATCCAAGCCTATGATGTCGAATCAATGCATGGCGTATAGTAATTCCAACTTAACCTGGGAGTGCGGGCGTCCCGCCCGCGCTCCCGGAGATAGCAAGCAAAAAGGGCAAGTTATTTAAGCCCCATTCCGAAAAGATTTAGGAGAAAATTAATGACCATAGAAAAAATTCAAGGATGTATTGGGTGCGGAACATGCATAGAAACATGCCCCACCGACGTCATCCGCAAAGACCCAAAGACAAAAAAAGCATTCATTGCATATCCGGCGGATTGCCAGATATGCCATTTGTGCAGAATGTATTGTCCTGTTGATGCCATCACTATTTCACCGGAGAAATCCATACCGGTTGTCGTTTCATGGGGGTAACAATGGGCGCATATATAAAAAGCAGATTCTTTAGACAATCCATACTGATTTTCATGGGCATTCCCCTGGTTATCTGGGCCACTGGTAATTTCCCGGTGCGTTCTTTACTCAAAGAATCACTTTCCATCATAACCATTTTGGCCTTTTACCAGATGATTGGACAGTTTTTCTGGGCACGCACCAGCAGGTCCGCCAGGATGGATCTTAAGATGAACCAGGTGGTAAAATATCACAAAGTCATTGGGTATACATTTGTTGGCATTTTGTTTTTCCATCCGATTTACCTGGTGGTTCCACGATTTTTTGAAGCAGGCATATCCCCTTTTGAGGCCTTTGTTACCATCATCACCACCTTCAACCAGGGGTGTGTACTGGGTATCATTACATGGTGCTTAATGCTGGTATTGGGTGTTACGTCTTTTCTACGAAATAAACTGCCCATGACATACAAGACCTGGCGCGTTTTTCACGGCACGCTGGCCATACTGTTTATTTCAGTTGCCGCATGGCACGCCATGGATCTTGGCCGTCATGCAACCCTTGCCATGTCAATTTTAATCAGCATGCTTACAGCAAGCGGAATTCTGCTCCTTCTAAAAACCTACATTTTTAAAACCGTAAGAACCGATGGGAAATAAAATGACAACATCTCAAAACTCAAAAAACATGTCCCGCCGCAGGTTCATGACCCTTGCAGGAGGGGCCGCAGGGATGGCGACAATGGCGGCCATGGGATTACTTCCCGAGCAGGGAGCGTGCAGCACCAATATTCCTGAACTTGATCCCAAGAACATAACATATACTGAAAACGAAACGGATGTCCTGGTTATCGGCGGCGGAATGGCAGGATTATTTGCTGCCGTCAAGGCATATGATGCAGGTTCCAAAGTGATGCTTGTATCCAAAGGCCGCTTGGGCTCATCAGGCCAGACACCATTTGCAAAAGGCATATTTGCATTCGATCCCAGTTCCGCAAAAATCAGTCTTGATGAATTTACAGACACCGTTTCCAGGTCTGCATTGGGAACCAATAATCCGGTTTATACCCGGCAAATGGCGGAGCATTCCCTTGCCCGTGTCAATGAACTCAAAGAATGGGGATTTTTTGACTCGCCGCTCTATAATAAGAGTTTCAGCAACCCAATCAAAGAGCGAAATATTCCTGTCAAAGAGCGGATTGTAATCACCCATTTGATTAAGGAAAAAGAACGGATATGTGGTGCCGCCGGGTTCAGCCTGGATAAAGAGAAGGTTCTTTTTTTTAGGGCAAAAAGCATCATCCTGTGTACCGGAGCAGGCGGCTTTAAGCCCAATGGATTTTCCATTTGTGATCTCACCCACGACGGCACTGTCATGGCATATAACATTGG